>CAXTTB010000067.1:0-3933 GCA_964246905.1 uncultured Acetobacteraceae bacterium
ACCAGCGAGGGCGCGTATGCCGGCCAGGGCGGGCGCGCCCATCGCGGCCACCCGGAGGAGGTCGCGACCGAGACCGCCATCTTCACCCGGCGCGGCGTGGAACGCATCATGCGCTTCGCCTTCGACGCCGCGCGGAAGCGCCCGCGCAAGCTGCTGACCGTCGTCACCAAATCCAACGCCCAGCGCCACGGCATGGTGTTCTGGGACGAGATCGCCGCCCTGGTCGCCGCGGACTACCCGGACGTGGCCTGGGACAAGGAGCTGGTGGACGCCATGACCACCCGCATGGTGCGCCGCCCCGGCAGCATCGACACGGTGGTGGCGACCAACCTGCACGCCGACATCCTGTCCGATCTCGCGGCGGCGCTGGCCGGGTCGCTCGGCATCGCGCCCACCGGCAACGTCGATCCGGAGCGCCGCTACCCCAGCATGTTCGAGCCGATCCACGGCAGCGCCTTCGACATCACCGGCAAGGGCATCGCCAACCCCGTCGCCACCTTCTGGACCGCGTCGATGATGCTGGACCATTTGGGCGAGGCGGGCGCCGCCGCGCTGCTGATGCGCGCGGTGGAGCAGGTCTGCGCGGCGGGGATCGTGACGCCCGACCTCGGGGGCCGCGCGACGACCGCCGAGGTGACGCGGGCGGTGTGCGAGGCGGTCCGCGGCGCGAACGCCTAGCAGGCGGCTGACGAGCAGCGGCCGCGTCAGAAGCGGAACGCGGCACGAGCGTACACCAGCTCGCGCTGTTGCTTGTTGTACGAGAAAAGCTCGTGATCCCAATGGGCATTCAGGAATACGTTCGGATAAGGATTATACGAGATGCCTGGGCCAACCGCGAAAACCTCGCCACGATTGCCGACACCGGCGTTCAGCGTGTCCGGTGCGCCAGACGGGTTGTCAGGCGAAAACACCACCCGTCCATTGATCTTGTCATTGGTTGTTTGGATCAAGTAATATCCACCAATATTTAGACCAAGCCTCGAGCTGATAAATTGTTGGGCCACGTAAGTAAAATAGAACTCATTTCCAGACTTGTATTTTGTTGCATTGTTCTGACTATTGATGGAATAGCCCATGTTGAGCGTGAACTCCTGCCCCGTCTTGTTGAGGTAGGTCAGGGCAAGCGCCGGGCGATAGCTCCAGAAATTGAGGCCCGTGTTGTTGCCGATCGGATCGGACTTGCTGTAGCGCCCAATCGGCGCGGTGAAGTCGAACGGCGCTACCACCGCATGGAGATCCAGGCTCGGAAAATCGAAGCCGAGAAACAGTGGCACAACGGTGAGATCGCCAACGCCACCTTTCTCGACGGCTGGGTTGAGCGTCCTGCCAAAGACGTTGACGGCCGCCTCGGCCCGCACATTCGCCACGAACCCATATATCGAGAACCCGACCGTCGCATTCAGGTAAGGAACCTTGAAATCGGGTACATAGGCGAAGCTGAGGATGTTGGCTTCGACGTTGGCCCGGAACTTCACCGGCAAGCTTTGCCCACGCCCCACGTTGACCCGCACCCCGTTGCCATTCCGATCATTGAACCGGCTTGATGTCTGGAAATTCAGGTCGTCGCGCAGGTAAGTGCCGGGCTGGAGCGGGATGCCGGCCTCGGTGTCGATATACCCGAGGTCAACATGAGAGTTGCCGAACTCCGTCCCGCCAGCTTTCAGAGGCCAAACTCCCGCGGCAACCGCGATAGCAGCCAAAGCCATGTGCGATTGCTTGATTTGCATTCCGAAGTTTCCTTCAACGGAAAGTCAACTCAATTTTGCCCTGACGATCTCGCTCAAGTCATCACGATGAAACAATTGGTCCGCCGGTGCCAGTGCACATGACCTTTGACCGCGTGCTTTTGAAGGCGATGGGCTGGTTCTGCGTCGGGGCCTGACCAGGCAATTGTCCATCAGGCGCGGATCGTGGAGAGCAGCGCCTCCGACGCAGTACCGGCGCCGGGTTGCACAGCAAGAGTGGCCCGCCCATACCCTGAATATGGCCCCTCCCTTGCTGCTGCTCCAGAACATCCGCCTGTCGCTCGGCACCGCGCCGCTGCTGGACGGCGCCGAGCTTGGGGTGGGCGCGGGCGAGCGCATCTGCCTCGTCGGGCGCAACGGGTCGGGCAAATCGACGTTGCTCAAGGTCGCCGCCGGGCTGCTGCAGCCGGACGCCGGCACGCGCTTCCTGCAGCCCGGCACCACCGTGCGCTACCTGCCGCAAGAGCCGGACCTGGCGGGGTTCACGACCACGCTCGACTACGTGGAGGCCGGCATGGGGCCGGGTGACGACCGTTACCGGGCACGCAGCCTGCTTGACCAGCTCGGCATGACCGGCGCTGAGGACCCGGCGCATCTCTCGGGCGGCGAGAAGCGGCGCTGCGCCCTGGCCCGGACGCTCGCGCCCTCCCCCGACCTGCTGCTGCTCGACGAGCCGACCAACCACCTGGACCTGCCGGCTATTGAGTGGCTGGAACAGGAGCTGGCGGGCCTGCGCGCCGGGCTGGTGCTGATCAGCCACGACCGGCGCATGTTGGAGAAGCTTTCTCGGAGTATCGTCTGGCTCGACGGCGGCATCACCCGGCGTATCGACCGCGGCTTCGCCCATTTCGAGGCCTGGCGCGACGAGGTGGAGGAACAGGCGGAGCGCGACCAGCACAAGCTCGGGCGGCAGATCGCGCGAGAGGAGGACTGGCTGCGCTACGGCGTCACCGCCCGGCGCAAGCGCAACGTGCGCCGGCTGGGCGAGCTGGGCGCGCTCCGGCAGAAGCGGCGGGAGATGGGCGGCGGCGACACGGCGCTCCGCCTGGTGGCGACGGAAGCCGACCTGTCGGGCAAGCTGGTCGCGGTCGCCGAGCATGTCGGCAAGGCGTTCGACGGCACGCCCGTGGTGCGCGACCTGACGCTCCGGGTGCTGCGCGGCGACCGCTTGGGCATCGTCGGCCCCAACGGCGCCGGCAAGACGACACTTTTAAAACTGCTGACCGGGGTGGAGCCGCCGGACGGCGGCGAGGTGAAGCTCGGCACCAACCTGGCGGAGGTGACGCTCGACCAGCAGCGTGCCAGCCTCGACCCCGGCGCCACGCTTGCGGACACGCTGACGGCCGGCGGCGGGGACACCGTGGTGGTCGGCGGCGAGCGCCGGCACGTGATCGGCTACATGAAGGATTTCCTGTTCAAGCCGGAGCAGGCCCGCACCCCGGTCGGCGTGCTGTCCGGCGGCGAGCGCGGGCGCCTGATGCTCGCCTGCGCCATGGCCCGGCCCTCCAACCTGCTGGTGCTGGACGAGCCGACCAACGACCTCGATTTGGAGACGCTCGACCTCCTGCAGGAGATGCTGTCGGAGTATCCCGGCACCGTGCTGCTGGTCAGCCACGACCGCGACTTCCTCGACCGCGTGGTGACGAGCACCCTGGCGGCGGAGGGCGGCGGGCGGTGGGTCGAATACGCCGGCGGCTACAGCGACATGCTGGCGCAGCGCGGCCAGCCGGAGACGGCGGCGCCGGAGCGCGCCCGGAGCAGCAGCCCGAAGCCGCCGCCCCGCCCAACGGTCAGCCGGAAGATGACGTTCAAGGACAAGCACGCGCTCGAAGCCCTGCCCCAGCAGATCGCGGCGGCGGAGGCGGAGGTCGCGCGCCTGCAGCAGCGGCTCGCCGACCCCGACCTGTACCGCCGCGACCCTGCCGTCTTCCGCACGGCCACCGAGGCGCTGACCCAGGCGCAGGCCGGCCTTGCCGGGCTTGAGGAACGCTGGCTCGCTTTGGAGTTGATGCGGGAGGAACTGGAGGCGTAGGGTCCGGCGCATGACCCGGATCGTCCTGCTGCTCTCCCTGCTGGTCCTGTCCGGCTGCGGCCTGGCCGCCGCGCCGTGCCGCGTGACCTCGGCGGTGCTGAAGATCGTGCCGGTCGTGGGCCACGTCGCGGCGGCGCCGACTGACGCTTGCGCGGA
>CAXTTB010000067.1:4033-10196 GCA_964246905.1 uncultured Acetobacteraceae bacterium
TAGACCATCCCGGCGCGCTCGGCAGGGCTGAGCGCGCGCCTCTCGACTTTGGGCGCGCTTGCCTCAATAAGGGCGCACCAAGAGAGGACGAGAGATGGATCGAGTTGACGTCGCTGGTTTGCAGGTCGCGGCCGAGCTGCATGGCTTCATCGCCGAGGCGCTGCCGGGCACGGGCATAGAGGCCGAGGCGTTCTGGACCGGCTTCGCCGCCCTGGTGCGCGACCTGGCGCCGCGCAACGCCGCCTTGCTCGCCCGGCGCGACGAGCTGCAGCGCCAGATCGACGACTGGCACCTGTCCCAACCATCCAAGCCGCACGATGCTCAGGCATACCAGGAGTTCCTCCGCGGCATCGGCTACCTGTTGCCGGAGCCGCCGCCGTTCGAGGTCGGCACCGAGAACGTGGATGCCGAGATCGCCAGCATCGCCGGGCCGCAGCTCGTCGTGCCGGTGATGAACGCCCGCTACGCGCTGAACGCGGCCAACGCGCGGTGGGGCAGCCTGTACGACGCGCTGTACGGCACGGATGCGCTGCCGGAAAGCGGCGGGGCGGAGCGTGGCCGAGGCTATAACAAGGTGCGCGGCGCCGCCGTAGTGAAGCGGGCGAAGGAGGTGCTGGACCTCGCGGCGCCGCTGGCCGGGGCGTCCCACGCGGACGCGACGGGCTACACGGTCGAGGACGGCGCGCTGCAGGCAGCGACCGGGCGCGGCACGGTTGGGCTTGTCACCCCGGGCAAGTTCGTGGGCTACCGCGGCGAGCCAGGGGCGCCGAGGGCGATCCTGCTCCGCAACAACGGCCTGCACCTTGAGATCAGCATCGACCGCAGCCACTCCATCGGCCAGGACGACCCGGCGGGCGTTGCCGACGTGCTGCTGGAATCCGCCCTCAGCACGATCCAGGACTGCGAGGACAGCGTCGCCGCCGTCGATGCGGCCGACAAGGTGGCCGTGTACCGCAACTGGCTCGGCCTGATGCGGGGCACGCTCTCGGCATCGTTGGAGAAGAACGGCCAGCAGGTCGTGCGCCGGCTGAACCCGGACCGCGAGTACACGGCGCCGGACGGCGGCACGCTGGTCCTGCCAGGCCGCAGCACCATGCTGATCCGCAACGTCGGCCATCACATGCACACGGACGCCGTGCTGACCGCGGACGGGGCGGAAGTCCCGGAAGGGATGCTGGACGCGGCCGTCACGTCGATGATCGCCATGCACGACCTCCGCAGCGCCGGGCCGGTCCGCAACAGCCGGGCGGGGTCGGTCTATATCGTCAAGCCGAAGATGCACGGGCCGGAAGAGGTCGCCTTCGCCGCCGACATCTTCACGCGGGTCGAGGCCATGCTCGGCCTCCCGCCCAACACCCTGAAAATGGGCATCATGGACGAGGAGCGGCGCACCAGCGCCAACCTCGCCGCCTGCATCCACGCCGCGCGGGACCGGGTGGCGTTCATCAACACCGGCTTCCTGGACCGCACCGGGGACGAGATCCACACTTCCATCGAAGCGGGCGCCATGATCCGCAAGAACGAGATGAAGGGCACGGCCTGGATCAAGGCCTATGAGGACCGCAACGTCGATATCGGCCTGGCCTGCGGCCTGCGCGGGCGCGCGCAGATCGGCAAAGGCATGTGGGCCGCGCCGGACCGCATGGCGGAGATGCTGGAGCAGAAGATCGGCCATCCCCGCGCCGGGGCCAACACCGCCTGGGTGCCCTCCCCCACCGCCGCCACCCTGCACGCCCTGCATTACCACCAGGTGGACGTGGCCGCCCGGCAGGCGGAACTGGCCGGGCATCCGCGTGGCACGCTGTCGGACCTGCTGACCATCCCCGTCGCCGACCGCCCGAACTGGGCGCCGGACGACGTGCAGCAGGAGCTGGACAACAACGCCCAGGGCATCCTCGGCTACGTCGTCCGCTGGATCGACCAGGGCGTCGGCTGCTCCAAGGTGCCGGACATCCACGACGTGGGCCTGATGGAGGACCGCGCGACCCTGCGCATCTCCAGCCAGCACATCGCCAACTGGCTGCACCACGGGGTCGTGACGGAGGCGCAGGTGACGGAAACGCTGCGCCGGATGGCCGGGGTCGTGGACCGGCAGAACGCCGGCGACGCCGCCTACCGCCCGATGGCGGCCAACCTCGACGGCCCGGCGTTCCAGGCCGCCTGCGACCTGGTGTTCAAGGGCCGCGCGCAGCCGAACGGCTACACCGAGTTCATCCTGCACGCCCGGCGGCGGGAGGCGAAGGCAGCCTGACGCCAGCCGGGTTGCGCCCGTGGGAACCCGGCGCGGCGCCGCCCGTTAGGGGCCGTAACGAGTTGTGCTGCATCAAGGAGCCGGGCCATGAGCCTCATCGTGATCGTCGTCGTCCTCGTCGTGCTGTTCGGCGGCGGCGGGTTCTATGGCTACAACCGTGGCTACTACGGCGGGCGCGGGTATGGCGGCGGCTTGGGGCTGCTGCTGTTGCTGCTGATCCTGTTCCTGCTGTTCGGGCAAGGCCGCTACTACTAGCCGCTACTACTGATCAGAGTTCGGCTGCCGGCTCCGGCTGCGCGCTGACCCGGGACACCCGGCGGCCGTCCATCTCCACCACCTCGAACCGCCAGCCGCCGAACACGATCCGGTCGCCGACGCGCGGCAGCCGGCGCAGCAGCGCCAGCAGCAGCCCCGCGACGGTGTGGTAGCTCCCGGCACTCGGCAGGTCCGGCAGTTCCAGCCGTGACTTGATCTCATCGACCGGCATGGCGCCGTCCAGCAGCATGGCGCCGGCCACCGCCGTTTCCCCCTCCGCCAGCACCGCGGCCGGGTCTGCCGGCTCCCCCACGATGGCCTGCAGCACGTCGGACGCCGTCACCAGGCCCTCGAAGCTGCCGTACTCGTCCATCACCAGCGCGAGGCCGAGCGGCTCGCCTTTCAACCGTTCCAGGGCGTCGAGCGCGGTCACGGTGTCCGGGATCACCATGGGCTTACGCAGGGTCGCCGAAACCGACACTTCGCCGCCGTCCAACAGGCGGTCCAGGATGTCCTTGGCCTGCACGACGCCCACCACGTTGTCGATGGACCGTTCGCACACCACGAACCGGCTGTGCGGCGTGGCTTTCAGCGTGGCCGCAATGTCCCGCGGCGCGTCGGTGCGGTCGATCCACGCCAGCTCGTTCCGCGGCGTCATGATCGCGCGCACCGGCTTGTCCGCCAGGCGGAGCAGGCGCTCGATCATCTCGTGCTCCTCGGTTTCCAGGACGCCCTCCTCGGCGCCCTCGGCCAGCAGCGCCTTCAACTCCTCTTCCGTCACCGCCTGACGCTCGTCGGTGTGGGCGCCGAACAGCCGGAGCACCAGGCTGGACGACTTGCCGAGCACCCAGACGACCGGCCCGACGATGCGCGACAGCCGGGCCAGCGGCCCCGCCACGGACGCCGCCACATGCTCCGGCCGGCGCAGCGCCAATTGCTTGGGCACCAGCTCGCCCAGCACGAGGGTCAGGTAGGTCGTCAGCACCACGACGATGGCGAGCGACAGGCTGGGCGCGAAGGGTTCGAGCGAGGGGATGGTCAGGAGCCATGCCTCCAGCCGGGCGGTGATCCGCGCCCCGCCGAACACCCCGGCCAGCACGCTGACCAGGGTGATGCCGACCTGCACGGTGGGCAGGAACCGCTGCGGGTCCTCCGACAGCAGCCGTGCCGTGGCGGCGCCGGCCACTCCCTGCCGCTCCATCACGGTCAGCCGGGCGCGGCGGACCGAAACGAGGGCCAGCTCGCTCATGGCGAACAGGCCGTTGAGCACGACCAGCAAAAGCACGACGAGCAGTTCGAGGCTGATTCCCATGCCGCCCAGCATAGGCTGCCCAGGGAAACGCCGCCCAGGGAAACAACGTCAGTGCCCGCCTTGTTTCGGACACGATATGGCCTGATGGTGGCCGCATTGGCGCCGTAGCAACCAGGTCCTGCCATCCGGATGCCCCGTCATGCCTGATCGCTTCCTTCCGCTGCCCATGGTCTCGATCCACGTCCCGATCTGCAACGAGCCGCCGGACCGGGTACGTCGCGCCCTGGCGTCGCTCGCCGATCTCGACTACCCCGCCTACGAGGTGCTGGTCGTGGACCACAACACGCCCGACCCCGGCCTGTGGGAGCCGGTGGCGAGAGACTGCGCCCGCCGCGGCGCGCGGTTCCGTTTCTTCCATTTGGGGATCTGGCCCGCCGGCCGGGCCGGCGCGCTGAACTTCGCCCGCGTGCAGGCGACCGACCAGACGGAGGTCGTGGCCGTGCTCGAACCCGGCGCCGCCGTGACGCGCAACTGGCTGCAGGACGCCATGCCGGGGTTCGCCGACCCGCGTGTGGGCGTCGTGCGGTCGCCTTGCCTCCTGCGCAAGACGGCGCTGGACGGCGTCGGCGGCTGGGCGGAGTGGACCGTCGCGGAGGACACGGCGCTCGACCTCGCCTTGTCGCAGGCGCGGTGGCTTTCGGCCGAGCCGGCGGCGTCCGTCGAACCCGGCCCGGCCGACTTTGCGGATGCCCGCCAGCGCACGGCGCGCCAGGCCTACGGCGCGGCGCAGATCGCCCGCAGGCACTGGCGGCTGCTCGACCCCACTCCGGCCTGGCCTAAGCCTTGGGGCGCCGTCGCGGGCTGGCTCCCGCGGGCAGGCGACGCGCTCGGCCTGTTGCTCCTTTGGATCAACTTGGGGCTGTCGTTCGGCCTCATCTTGGCGCCCGGCCGGTTCGACGCTTGGAGGATGCTGTGCGGGGTGGCGGCGGTCGGCCTGCTCACGGGCAAGCTGGCCCACATGCGTCAGGCCCGGTTCGGAGCGATGCTGACAAGCCTGGCGTTGAGCCACACCGGCGGCCGGGCGTTCTGGAATGCCCTTCTGGGCAAGGGCGTGCCCGGCCAGGACGGCACCCATCCGGAGCTTGCGCCCGCCCGGACCGGCAGCTTGCGGTCGGAGGAGTTGGCTCTGTTGGTGGCAAGCTGGGCCGCCCTGGCCGGGGTCGCCGCCGTGCACGCTGCGTCCTGGCAGGCCGTGGTCTGGTGCGCTGCGCTGTTCGCGCAGTCTATGCCCTACGTCGCCGCGGTGGTCCTGGCCTGGCCCGCATTGGCCGCACGGCGATGCGGGCCACGGCGCCCTAGCCTCGGCGGAGTTGCGCGATCCGGAAGCGGCGATTAAGCCGCAGGAGGCCAACGCCCCCTTCCTGGAGCCTGCCATGACCCGGCCGCTGCCGCCCTTCGCCATCATGCTGGGAATAGCCGGCCTACTGCCCTTCGTGCTGTGCAGCCTGGGCGCGCTCAGCCTGTCGAGCGACGGCGCGACCCGCTCGCTGCTCGCCTTGGTGGCCTACGGCGCGACCATCCTGGCGTTCCTGGGCGGGGTGCATTGGGGTTTCGCGCTCGATGAGGGCGGCATGGCCTCCGACCGCGTGCAGCGCCTGCGGTTCGGCCTGGGTGTCGTGCCGTCGCTGATCGGCTGGGCGGCGATGCTGGTGACGTTCATCGGCCTGCCGACCACGGGGCTGCTGGTGCTGACGGCCGGGTTCGTCGCGACCACGGCGGTGGAAGCGCAGGCCGCCCGGCGCCACTTGGTGCCGCAACGCTACATGTGGCTGCGCTGGGGCTTGTCGGTCGTCGTCATTCTCTGCCTGGTGTCCGTCAGCCTGATCCGGGCGTTCGGCGGCCGGGTGGTCCTGTAGCCGCAGCGCCCGGCTTCACGCAGGGGTGCAAACACTGCAAATCGGGCGTCACGCGGCATTCCGCATGTGTTACGATAACCAGACGGCAAAGCCGGTTGCGAGGTGGGGATGAAAATATTCTGGGACCCGGCACAGCTCTCGCACGCCCCGCGCTTCTTCCTGCAGCGTGGCGTCGTGCGCGCCAACTTCGAGGTGCCGGCCCGGGCCGAGGCGCTGCTGGATGGCTGCCGGGCGCTCGGCCTGCCGCTTGACCGGCCCGCCCCGGCGGACCGCGCGGCGCTGGAAGCGGTGCACGCGCCCGCCTACCTGGACTTCCTGCGCGACGCTCCGGCCGCCTGGGACCGCCTGGCCGACCACGGGCCGGAACTGGTGCCCAACGTCCACCCCGCCCCGGAAATGCTGGCGAACGGCGCGCAGCCGAATCCGACCGTCCTCGGCCAGATCGGCTGGTTCACCGCCGACACGGCCTGCCCCATCGCCGCGGAAACC
>CAXTTB010000067.1:10206-12038 GCA_964246905.1 uncultured Acetobacteraceae bacterium
GGCCGGGGGCGCCACGGCTTATGCCCTGACGCGCCCGCCGGGGCACCACGCCTATCCGGCCCGGGCTGGCGGGCATTGCTATCTCAACAACGCCGCCATCGCGGCGCAGCGCCTGCGGGACCGGGGTGCTGCGCGCGTCGCCGTGCTGGACATCGACAGCCACCACGGCAACGGCACGCAGGGCGTGTTCTGGGACCGCGGCGACGTGCTGTTCGTGTCCGTGCACGGCGATCCCCACGGCTACTACCCGTTTTACGTCGGTCATTCCGGGGAGCGTGGCGCCGGGGCGGGCGCCGGGTGCAACCTCAATTTGCCGCTGCCGTCCGGGACTGCGGACGCCGGCTGGCTCGATGCGCTGGACGCCGGGCTTGCGGCGGTCCGGCAGTTCCGCGCCGACGCGCTCGTGCTCAGCCTGGGGTTTGACCCGTCGAAGGACGAGCCGCTCGGATACCTGCAAGTCACGGAGGACGGCTTTGCCCAGGCCGCGCGGCGCATCGCGGCGCTGCGCCTGCCGGCGGCGATCATCCAGGAAGGCGGCTACAACACCGCGCTGCTCGGCACCCTGCTGCAAACCTTTCTCTCGGCCTACGGCGCGTGAGCCTCGCCCGCATCCGCAGCTTCGCGTTCAGCGGCATCGAGGCGGTCCCGGTCGAGGTCCAGGTGCAGATCTCCTCCGGCCTGCCCGCCTTCCTGGTGGTGGGCCTGCCCGACAAGGCGGTGGGGGAGGCGCGGGAGCGGGTGCGCGCGGCGCTCACCGCCATGGGCCTGTCCCTGCCGCCCAAGCGCGTGCTGATCAACCTGGCCCCGGCGGACCTGCTCAAGGAGGGCAGCCATTTCGACCTGCCCATCGCGCTCGGCGTGCTGGCCGCCATGGAGGTGCTGCCGCGGGACGAGGTGGCGGGCTACGCGGCGCTCGGCGAGCTTTCGCTTGACGGGGCCATCCACGCCGTCGCCGGGGTGCTGCCGGCCGCGATGTCGGCGTCGGCCCGCGACCTCGGGCTGATCTGCCCGGCATCGCAGGGCGGGGAAGCCGCCTGGGCCGGCCGCATCGAGATCCTGGCCGCACCCGACCTGCTGTCCGTCATCAACCATTTCCGCGGCAGCCAGGTGCTGTCGCCGCCCGAACCCGCCGGCACGCAGCCGGGCGAGGCTGGGCCGGACTTGGCGGAGGTGCGCGGCATGGAGACGGCCAAGCGCGCGCTGGAGATCGCCGCCGCCGGCGGCCACAACATGATGCTGATCGGCCCGCCCGGCGCGGGGAAGTCCATGCTCGCCGCCCGGATGCCCTGGCTGCTCCCCGACCTGCGCCCGGTCGATGCGCTGGAGGTCAGCATGATCCACAGCGTGGCCGGGCTGCTGGACGGCGGGCGGCTCGTCATGCGCCCGCCCTACCGCGAGCCGCACCACGGCGCGTCGCAAGCGGCGCTCACCGGCGGCGGCCAGCGCGCCAAGCCCGGCGAGGTCAGCCTGGCGCACCGCGGCGTGCTGTTCCTGGACGAGCTGCCGGAGTTTCCCCGCCCGGCGCTGGAAGCGTTGCGCCAGCCGTTGGAAAGCGGGCGCACCACCGTGGCCCGCGCCCTCGCGCACGTCACCTACCCGGCGCGCTTCCAGCTCATCGCCGCGATGAACCCGTGCCGCTGCGGCTACCTCGGCGACGCCGCCCGCGCGTGCAGCCGCGCGCCGCGCTGCGGGGAGGACTACCTGTCCCGCATCAGCGGCCCGCTGCTGGACCGCATCGACGTCACCATCCACGTCCAGCCGGTCCCGCCCTCCGAGCTGTCCCGCGCGCCGCCCGGCGAGCCGAGCGCCGCCGTGGCCAGCCGCGTCGCCAC
>CAXTTB010000068.1:0-11762 GCA_964246905.1 uncultured Acetobacteraceae bacterium
GGAAGCCGGAGGCCAGGGTCTTCCGTCGCTGGGTGACGGAAACCGTGCTGCCGTCCATCCGGCAGACCGGCGGATACCAGAACAACGACGACGCCAAGACGGCTCGGGCACGCGGCGACGCCAGGCAGGACGCCGTCACCGTTGCCGTCGGGCTCCCGGGACCGGGCCGGTATGTCGCGACCGTGATGCCGGACGGGGCGGTCCGCGTCCACGAGACCGAGTACAGCGCGCTTCTCGAAGAGATGACCCTCGCCGATTGCCGGATCCTGTGCCACACGCTGCACATCATCGAGGGCCAATGGCACAAATACCAGCACAGGCGGTCCATAGCGAGCGACCGGCAAGATGAGTTCGGCCTGACCACACTTGAGGCCGCCATCCTGGACGGCAGCCGTCTCGCCGCCCGTTGCCTGAAATGGCACTCCGGCTTCGAGGAGTGACGGATGGCCTGTAGAGCCAACCTGCCTTGCCGAGTGATCAGTCCCGAACGGATGCCCCGTGGCGGCAGCCTCGCGGAGTTCTTGCATGCGGGCCTCCCCGCTTCTAGCTTGCCGTCCATGAACGTTGCCCTGCGCAAGCCGTGGACGGTCGAGCGCTTCCTCGCCTGGGAGGATCGGCAGGAGGGGCGGCACGAGTTCGATGGCACCCGGACCCACGAGATGACCGGCGGCAGCCGGGCACACCAGCGCATCGTGTCCAACCTGGTCCGCCTGCTTGAGGACGCCCTGGACCCGGACAGCTTCGACGCGGTGCCCGAGATGCGTCTCGATGTCGGGGGCAAGATCCGGTATCCCGACGTCTCGGTGGTGTCCGGCCGCATCGCCGATGCCGTCCGCACGCTCCATGACGCCCTGGTGCTCTTCGAGGTCCTTTCCGACGAGACGGCCTCCACGGACCGCACGGAGAAGCGCGACGAGTATGCTCGCCTGCCTGGCTTGCGGCGCTACGTGCTGCTGGAACAGGGCCGGATGGCGGCAACCGTGCTTGAGCGCTCCGAGGGTGGCTGGTTGGAGGCTGGGGTGAGTTCGGGGACGCTGGACTTGCCTGAACTGGGCATCGCTCTTCCGCTCGCTGCGCTCTATCGGGGTGTCGGGATCCAGTAAGGGCGTATCCGAGGCCAGCGCCGCCTGAACCTTGCCAAGTCAGCGCTGCCGAGGCGGAGGCGCTGACAGCCGCCGTGTGGGCGTTTCGCAGATGCCGATGCCGGCGTCCTCCCGTTTGCGCCCTCATGGGCGAACGTGCCCTGACCCGAGAGGAGGGGCACATGAGCACGACGCAAGAGGACCGGCTGGCCAACCTTGAGCAGGCCGTGCATGGTATCGCGGGCACCTAGCGGAACGGTAGTGTTCTCCCATGCTCGATGCTGCTTTCTGGATTCTGGGCATGACGGTCGCAGCCGGCTTGGCGCTTGGCTGCTTCTATTTGCAGGAGCGGCCGATCCGGGGGTGGGCGCGGTGGACCAGCGTCGGGCATGGGCTGCTGGGCGTCGCCGGATCGGCGCTGTTCCTTGCGTCGATGGCAGCCGGCGCACCTGACAGGAGCGGCATGGGCCAAGCTGCCACGTGCCTGCTGGTTGGCGCTCTGATCGGGGCTGCCGTGGTGGTGGTCGCCCAAGCCCGCCGGCGCCGGCCGTCAGGCCTGGTGGTGGCGCTGCATGCGACGTTGGGCGTGGCCGGATACGTCATCCTCGCAGCCTATGCCTCCACGTCTCGATAGCTGATCGGAACCGATTGTTGCGGAAGGTCAAGCCCGATGGCGAAACCATTTTGACCAAGCACCAACGCCAGCGAACGTTGCTCCCCAAGCATCAGGCACTGCTGACCAGCCAGACCCAGGGGCGTGCGGCGCGGTCCGCGGCCTGATAATCGGCAATGGCGTCGGCGTGTTTCAGCGTCAGGCCGATCTCGTCCAGCCCTTCCAGCATCGCGGTCCGGCGCATAGGTTCGAGGACGAAGGTCGTCCGCTCGCCATCCGGGAACACGACTTCCTGACGCTCCAGATCCACCGTCACCTGGGCGCTGCCGCCGGTGCACTGGTCCGCCAGGCGCCGCACCGCGTCGGCCGGCAGGCGGATCGGCAGCAGCCCGTTCTGGAAGCAGTTGTTGAAGAAGATGTCGCCGAAGCTGTCGGCGATCACGCAGCGCAGCCCCATGCCCATCAGCGCCCACACCGCGCCCTCGCGCGAGGAGCCGCAGCCGAAGTTCGCGCCGGTCACCAGGATGGGCGCGCCGCGGAACTCCGGCCGGTTCAGCACGAAGTCCGGGTTCTCGCTGCCGTCCGGCAGGAACCGCCACGCCTCGAACGCCACGGCACCCATGCTGGCCTTCGTCGTGCCGGTCAGCCGCTCGATGCGGATGATGACGTCGGTGTCGATGTTGTCGCGCATCAGCGGCGCCGCGGCGCCGGTCAGCGTGGTGAAACCCTGCATAGCCATGCCCCTCCTCAGAGCCGCCGGACGTCGGCGATGGCGCCCGCGACCGCGGCGGCCACCGCCATCGCCGGGCTGGCCAGGTGGGTGCGCGCCCCTGGCCCCTGCCGGCCGACGAAGTTGCGGTTGGAGGTGGACACCGCGCGGCTCCCCGGCGGCACCCGCTCGCCGTTGGCGGCCACGCACATGCTGCACCCCGGCTCCCGCCAGGCGAACCCGGCGTCGCGGAACACGCGGTCGAGGCCCTCGGCTTCGGCGTCGCGCCGGACGCGCTCCGACCCCGGCACCACCCAGGCCGTGACGCCGTCCGCCACATGGCGGCCACGCGCTACGGCAGCGGCATCGCGCAGGTCCGACAAGCGGCTGTTGGTGCAGGAGCCGATGAACACCCAATCAACCTTGGTGCCCGCGAGCCTTTGGCCGGGCACGAGGCCCATGTAGTCAAGCGCCGCGCTCCAAGACCGGCGCTGCGCGGCGTCGGCGGCGTCGGCCGGGTCGGGGATGGCCCCGTCGATGGCGATGGCGTGCTCCGGGCTGGTGCCCCACGTCACGGTGGGCGGCACGCGGGCGGCATCCACGGCCTCCTCGCGGTCGAAGGCGGCCTCGTCGTCGCTCGGCAGGGTGCGCCAGTGCTCGACCGCGCGGTCGAACAGCGCGCCCGACGGGGCGAAGCGGCGCCCGGCGACGTACTCGAACGTCCTTTCGTCGGGCGCCACCATGCCGATCTTGGCGCCCATCTCGACCGACAGGTTGCAGATCGTCATGCGCCCCTCGATCCCCAGCGCGCGGATCGCGGCGCCGGCATACTCGACCGCGAAGCCGGCACCGCCCGAGGCGCCCAGGCGCCCGATCAGGTGCAGCACGAGGTCTTTCGGCGTGACGCCCGGCCCGGCCGCGCCGTCGAAGCGCACCCGCATCCGCCGCGGCCGGCGCTGGCGCAGCGTCTGGGTCGCCAGCGCATGGGTCAGCTCCGACGAGCCGACCCCGAACGCCAGCGCCCCCAGCCCGCCATTGGTGCAGGTGTGGCTGTCGCCGCAGATCAGTGTGACGCCCGGCAGCACGATGCCCAGCTCCGGCCCCATGACATGCACGATCCCATGCCCGTCCTGGCCGAGGTCGAAGAAGCGGATGCCGGTCGCCTCCGCCTGCCCGCGCAGCCCGGCGCGCAGGCGCTCGCCCGGCGCGAAGCCGTTGCGCAGGCGGTCCGGCGCGCTGGACACGGCGTGGTCGGGGGTGGCGAAGGCAAGCTCCGGGTTGCGGACAACCAGGCCGCGCTCCAGCACGTCCGCGAGCGCCCGGCCGCCGGACAGGTCGTGCAGCAGGTGTCGGTCCACATGCAGCAGCGACCAGCCGTCGCCGAGGTCGGCGATCACGTGGGCGTCCCAGATCTTGTCGAACATCGTCCGTGCGGACATGGCCTGCCTCCCCGTCGCATCGCCGATCTTGCCCGCAGAAACGGGGTTGACGCAATCCGGTTGTCCCATAAGCTAGACAGCTTCCGGCCCGATGAAAGGACAACTGGTTGAGCGTCGCGGCCGAATCGTTCAAGGCGCGCAGGATCTACCTGATGCTCAGGGAGCGGATTGCTTGCGGCGACCTGCGGGCCGGGTCGCGCCTGCCCGGCGAGCCGCGGCTTGCGGCCGAGCAAGGCGTTTCCCGCGTCACCATACGGCGGGCGCTGGACCGCCTGGCCCGCGAGGGCATGGTGCGGCGCCGGGTCGGGGCCGGCACCTTCGTGGCCGATGGCGGGGTGAGCACGGTGGTCGGCGCCGACCTGGCCGACGTGTTCGCGCACCTGAAGGCCATGGGACAGCGCACCGGCGTGCGGCTGCTGTCCTTCGCCTACGGCGCGCCGCCCGAGGCCGTCGCCGAGGCGTTGGGCCTGGCTCCTGGGGAGCGCACGCAGCGTTCGATACGGGTCCGCATGATCGAGGGCGAGCCGTTCTCCTACCTCACGACCCATGTGCCCGAACGCATCGGCGTCACCTATGCCGAGGCGGACCTGGCAACGACGCCGCTGCTGGGCCTGCTGGAACGCTCCGGCATCGTGGCGGACCGGGCGAGCCAGGCGATCAGCGCGACGCTGGCCGGCCCTGACGTGGCCGAGGCCCTGCGCCTTGAGGTGGGCGCGCCGCTGCTGTCGCTCACCCGCGTGGTGCACGACGCGGCCGGCGCCGGGGTCGAGCACCTTCACGCGCTCTACCGGCCCGACCGTTTCGCCTTCCACCTGGACCTTGCCCGCACCGGCGCCGCCGACCGGCGGCGCTGGCGCCCAAGCCCGCCCCCAAGAAGGACAGCGCCATGAGCCAACCGACGCGCCGTGCCGTGCTGACCGCCGCTGCCGTGCTCACGGCGCCCGCGATCTTGCGGGCGCAGCCGGCCGCCTCGGTGAAGCTCGGCATCCTGCAGCCGGTCACGGGCGCGCTGGCGCAGGACGGCGACCTCGGCCGCCTCGGCGCCCAGCTCGCCATCGAGGAGATCAACGCCGGCGGCGGCATCCCTGGCCTCGGCGGCGCGAAGCTGGAGATGGTGTTCGGCGATGCCCGCTCCACGCCCGATGCGGGCACGCAGGAGGTGGAGCGGATGCAGTCGGAAGGGGTTTGCGCCGTCGTCGGCGGCTTCGCCAGCCCGATCTGCCTCGCGGCCAGCCAGGCGGCGGCGCGCTACGGCCTGCCCTACGTGGTGGATGTCGGCGTGTCCGACAGCATCGTCACGCGCGGCCTCCCGAACACGTTCCGCTTCGCGCCGGGCTTCGGCAAGGTGGCCTCGGTCGCCCTCGACAACCTGGCCGCGCTGAACGACGCCGCCGGCAAGCCCGCGAAGACCGTGGTGCTGGTGCACGAGGACGGGCTGTTCGGCAGCGGGCTTGCCAAGCTCATGCAGGCCGAGCTGCCGAAGCGCGGCTTCGAGATCCTGGACACGGTCGCGCACCCGACGCCGGCGCGCGACATGGGCAACATCGCGCTCCGCATCCGCTCCTTGGTGCCCGACCTGATCCTGCCGTCCGACTATTACGCCGAGTTCGTGCTGCTGGCCCGCACGCTGCAGCAGCAGCGCATCAAGCCGAAGGGCATCTACGGCGTGCTGAACGGCGCCGCCTCCAACTACCGCTTCGTCAAGGAATTCCCGGCCTTGGCCGAGGGCCTGCTGGACTGCAACCATTGGGCCGACCCGCGCAATCCCAAGACGCAGGCGCTGCGCCAGGCGGTCGAGGCACGGGGCAAGTCGTTCGCATACAACGTGATGCTGAACTATTCCTGCGTGCTGCTGGTCGCCGACGCGCTCAGCCGCGCCGGCAGCGCGGACCGCGCCAAGCTGACGGAGGCGCTCGCCGGGTCCAATTTCTCCGGCCACATCATGCCGTATGGGCCGACCCGCTTCGTGGGCGGCCAGAACGAGGGCGCAAGCCCGGTCAACACTCAGGTTCAGGGCGGCGACATCAAGGTGATCTTCCCGGCCGCCTTCGCGGACGCGAAGCCCGTGTTCCCCGTCGCCTGACGCCCCCGTGTACTCGCCCGCCATCATCGCGGAGGCCGTGGTCAACGGGATGCTCACCGGCGCCGTGTATGCGCTGGTGGCGCTCGGCCTCACGCTGATCTACGGCGTGCTGCACATCATCAACTTCGCCCACGGCGCGCTGCTGACCTGCGCCATGTTCGCGGTGTGGGGGCTGGGGGCCGCCGGCATCAGCCCCTACCTCGCCATCGTCCCGCTCGTGCCCGGCTTCTTCGCCATTGGCTACGCCTTGCAGCGTTTCGTGATCGGCCCGGCGAGCCGCGGGCGGGACGGCAACGTGCTGCTGGTGACGCTGGGCCTCGCCATCGCGATGGAGAACGGCCTGCTCGCGCTGTTCGGCGCCGACACGCGGTCGCTCGACGCTGGCGATGCGTTCGAGGTCGTGGCGGTCGGCCCCATGCTGCTGTCGCAGCCGCGCCTGATCGGCTTCGCCGTGGCCGTGGCCGTGGCCGCCCTGCTTTGGGCGCTGCTGGCGCTGACCGACACCGGGCGCGCGATCCGCGCGGTGGCGCGGGAGGACCTCGGCGCCCGCCTGGTGGGCATCGACGTGCGCCACGTCTTCGCCGTCACCTTCGGCCTCGGCTGCGCCTGCCTCGCGGTGGCGGCGGGGCTCCTGATGCCGAGCTACTACGTCAACCCACGGGTCGGCGAGGCCTTCGTGCTGATCGCCTTCACGATCGTCGTGCTGGGCGGCATGGGGTCGATCCCCGGGGCGGTGATCGGCGGCCTGGCGGTGGGCGTGGTGGAAAGCCTGAGCGGGCTGTTCCTGGGCGACAGCCTGGGCCAGCTCGGCGTGTTCCTGATCTTCATCCTCGTGCTGCTGCTGCGCCCGGCCGGGCTGTTCGGGGCGCAGGCATGAAGGGCTGGCCCATCCTGGCCGTCCTCGCGGCGCTGGCGGCGGTGCCGTTGGCGACCTCGGACAACACCGCGCTGAACTTCATGGTCGGCGCGCTGATCGTGGCGCTGGCGGCGCAGGGCTGGAACCTCTTGGGCGGCTTCGGCGGCCAGTTGTCGTTCGGCCACGCCGCGTTCTACGGCACCGGCGCCTACGTCACGGCGTTGCTGCAACAGCACGGCGTGAACGCCTGGGCGGGCGCGGCGCTGGGCGTGGCGGCCGGGGCGCTGGTCGGTGCCGTGGTCGGGTTCCTGAGCTTCCGCGCCGGGCTGCGCGGCTCCTACTTCGCGCTGGTCACGCTCGCCTTCGCCGAGGTGCTGCGCATCGGGGCCAACGCCGCCCCGCTCACCGGCGGCGCGGCCGGGCTGCTGGTGCGGCTCGACGTGCGCGCCGCGAACTTTCAGTTCGCCAACCGCGCCACGTTCTTCTACGTCGCCCTCGGCTGCGTCGCGGCGGCGCTGCTGCTCACCTGGTCCATCGGCCGTTCCCGCTTCGGCGCGCAGCTCGCCGCCGTGCGGGAGAACGAGGAGGCGGCCCGTGCCCTGGGCATCGACGCCTTCGCCACCAAGCTGCGCGCCATCACCCTGTCCGCCGCGATCACCGCCGCCGCGGGCGTGCTGTATGTGCAGCACTACCTGTATATCGACGCCGGCCTCGCCTACGGAACCGGCGTGTCGGTTGCGGCGCTGCTGGCGCCGGTCGTCGGCGGCGTCGGCACCGTGCTGGGACCCGTGGCCGGCGCCATGGCGCTGGAGGGCCTCGGTCAGTTGACCCGGCTGGCGGCCGGCCCGGTCCCCGGGGTGGACCAGGTGCTGTTCGGCCTGATGCTGGTGGCCGCCATCGCCTTCGTGCCCGGCGGCCTCGTCGGCAAGCGCGCCTGATGCTTTCCGTGCAGGGCGTCAGCAAGCGGTTCGGCGGCCTGCTGGCGGTGGCGGACGCCTCGCTCGCGGCGGAGCGCGGGACCATCACCGGCCTGATCGGGCCGAACGGCGCCGGCAAGACCACCTTGTTCGCCACGGTCGCCGGCTTCATCCCGCCCAGCGCCGGGCGCATCGTCTTCGAGGGCGTGGACGTGACAGCAGAGCCGGCGCACCTGCGGGCGCGGCGCGGGCTGGTCCGCACCTTCCAGATCGTCCAGCCCTTCGCCGGCCTGTCGGTGCGCGAGAACATCGCCGTGGGCGCGCACCTGCGCCACCCCGGCCGCGCCGAGGCCCTGGACCGCGCCGCCGGGGTCGCTGCCCGCGTCGGCCTGGCGCCGGAGCTGGACAAGCCCGCCGCCGCCTTGACGGTGGCCGGGCGCAAGCGGCTGGAGCTGGCGCGCGCGCTCGCGACCGAGCCGACGCTGCTGCTGCTGGACGAGGTGTTGGCCGGGCTGAACCCGTCGGAGATCGACGCCATGCTGCCGGTGCTGTGCGGCCTCTGCGAAGGCGGGGTGACGATCCTAATGATCGAGCACGTCATGCGGGCGGTGATGCAGTTGTGCAGCCACGTGCACGTGCTGGCGCAGGGCCGCATGATCGCCGCCGGGCCGCCGCGCCAGGTCTGCGAGGACCCGGCGGTGATCGAAGCCTATCTCGGCGCCGGCGCCGCCGCGCGGATGGCCGCCGGTGGCTGACACGCCGCTGCTGTCGGTGCGAGGCCTGCGCGCCGGCTATGGCGGGGTGGAGGTGCTGCGCGGCATCGACCTCGTGGTGCATCCCGGGGAGATCGTCGCCGTGCTCGGCTCCAACGGCGTCGGCAAGACCACGCTGAACAAGGCGCTGTCGGGCGTCGTGCCGGTCCGCGCGGGGGAGATCACCTTTGCCGGGGAACGGACCGACGGGGCATCAGGCCCGCGCATCGTGGCCGCCGGGCTGATCCACGTGCCGGAGGGGCGGCGCGTGTTCCCGGATCTTTCGGTGCGCGACAACCTCGTGCTGGGCAGCTACCGGCGCGGCCGGGCGGGGCGGGGCGCCAATCTTCGGCGCGTGCTGGCCACCTTTCCCCGCCTGCGCGAGCGCGCCGGCCAGGCGGCGGGCACGCTGTCAGGCGGCGAGCAGCAGATGCTGGCCATCGGCCGCGGCATGATGGCCGAGCCGCGCCTGCTGATCCTGGATGAGCCGTCGCTGGGCTTGTCGCCGCTGCTGGTCGAGGAGATGTTCGCCCTCATCGCCCGGCTGCGCGGCGAGGGGCTGGCGATCATGCTGGTCGAGCAGAACGTGGTGCAGTCGCTCGACCTGGCGGACCGCGCCTACGTGCTGGAGAACGGCGTCTGCGCCATGTCCGGCCCCGCCGCGGCGCTGCGCGTCGATCCCGACCTGAAACGCACCTACCTCGGATTATGACCATGGCCCCATCGCTCCGCGACCGCCTGCACGCCGGCCTGTTGGTCGCTCCCGGCGTTTACGACGCGCTCACGGCCTCCTTGGCAGCGGCGGCGGGGTTCGAGGCGCTGTACGTGTCCGGCGCCGCCATCGCCTACACGCGGCTGGGGCGGCCCGACATCGGCCTCGTCTCGATGAGCGAGGTGGCGGAAACGGTCACGCTGCTGCGCGACCGCGTGCCCACCCCGCTGATCGTCGATGCCGACAACGGCCATGGCAACGCGCTCAACGTTCAGCGCACGGTGCGGCTGTTCGAGCGCGCGGGTGCCAACGCCATCCAGATCGAGGACCAGACGCTGCCGAAGCGTTGCGGCCACCTGCGCGACAAGACGCTGGTTCCCGTGGCCGAGATGGTCGGCAAGCTGCGCGCGGCGCTGGATGCGCGCGCCAGCGAGGCCACCCTGGTCATCGCCCGCACCGACGCGGTCGCCGTGGAGGGCATCGGCCCCGCGATTGAGCGGGCGCGCCGCTACGCCGAGGCCGGCGCGGACGTGCTGTTCGTCGAGGCGCCGCAGAGCCGCGCGCAACTGTCGGAGGTGGCGGCCGGCCTGCGCGGCCTGTGCCCGCTGATGGCCAACATCGTCGATGGCGGCGACACCCCGCCACTGCCGGCGGCCCTGCTGGGGGAGATCGGCTTCCGCCTGGTGATCTTCCCCGGCGGCATCGTGCGCGCCCTGGCCCGCACGGCGCAGGACTACTATGCCTCGCTCGCCCGGCACGGCAGCAACCTGCCCTTCGCCGACCGCATGTTCGACTTCGCCGCGCTGAACGCGCTGATCGGTACGCCCGAGATGCTGGCGCTGGGCCGCGCCTACGAAGGGCTGACGGGTCGCGCTCAAGGGGAGCCGGCGGGCCGCACCCAAGATGGGTCGGCGACATGATCGACCCTGTCACCCTCGCCATCCTCGACGGCCGGCTCACGCAGATCGCCGACGAGATGGACGCGACGCTGTACCGGGCGGCGTTCAACCCGATCATCGCCGAGGCCAAGGACGCCTGCCACGGCCTGTACCACGCCGAAACCGGCGACACGCTGGTGCAGGGCGCCTCCGGCCTGCCGATCTTCGTCGGCGCGATGGCGTTCGCGGTGCGGGCGGTGATCGACAAGGTGGGGCGCGACGGTGGGCTGCAGCCGGGCGACACCTTCTTGTTCAACGACCCCTATGCCGGCGGCACCCACCTCAACGACTTCCGCCTGGTGCGCCCGGTGTTCCGCGGCGACCGGCTGTTCTGCTGGATGGCGTCCGCCGGGCACTGGCTCGACATCGGCGGCAACGTGCCGGGCGGCTACAACCCGCGCGCCACCGAGAGCTTCCAGGAAGGCATGCGCATCCCGCCGGTCAAGCTGGTGCACGCCCACCGCATGAACCACGACCTGCTCGACATCCTCGCCGCCAACTCGCGCGTGCCGGTCTCCAACTGGGGCGACCTCAACGGCCAGCTCGGCGCGCTCGACCTCGGCGAGCGGCGGCTGCACGGGCTGCTCGACGAGTACGGCGACGCCGTGGTGGCGACCGCCTTCGACGCTTTCTCCGACCGGGCGGAGGCGATGATGCGGGCGGCGGTCCGCGCCCTGCCGGACGGGACCTATGCGTTCGAGGACGTGCTCGACAACGACGGCATCACCGACGCGCCGCTGACCGTGGCGCTCGACCTGACGATTGCCGGGGACGGCATGGTGATGGACTTCTCGCGCTCCTCCCCGCCGACGCAGGGGCCGGTCAACATCTCCTACGCCACCACGGTCGCCGCCTGCTACGTGGCGCTGAAGCACGTCTTCATCGCCGTGCCCGCCAATGCCGGGTGCCTGCGCCCGATCCGCTTCGTGGTGCCCGATACCACCCTGCTCGCCGCCGGGCCGCCGCGGCCGATGGCGGGTTATACCGAGACGATCCTGCGGCTGATCGGCGTGGTGCTCGGCGCGCTGGCGCAGGCGGACCCGTCGCGCGCCACGGCGGCGCCGTTCGGCACCATCAACGCGCTGTCGCTGGCGGGGCACCGCGCCGACGGGGCGCGCTGGGTGATGTTCAGCTTCTTCGGCGGCGGCATGGGCGGCAACCCCGAAACGGACGGCCTCAGCCACGCCAACAACCCGATCTCGACGGCCACCATCCCGCCGGTCGAGATCCTGGAAGCGGCCTATCCCGTGGTGTTCACCCAATGGGCGCTCCGCCCGGACTCCGGGGGCGTTGGCACCCACCGCGGCGGCCTTGGCGCGGTGTATGAGATCGAGGTGCTGACCGACGCCCAGGTCTCCCTGCTGGGCGAGCGCGGCACGGTGGGGCCGTTCGGCGTGGCGGGCGGCGGCTCCGGCGCGCTGAACCGCTTCGCGTGGCAGGGCGATGACGGCGACCAAAGCCCGCCGCTGGTGTCCAAGGTGACGGACGTGACCGTGCGGGCCGGCCGGCGCGTGCGGCTGGAAACGCCCGGCGGTGGCGGCTGGGGCCCCCCCGCGGGGCGCGCCCCAGCGGCAGCGGCGCGCGACCGGCGCCGGGGCGAGGGGGCGCGGCCCCGGGCGGGCGCGGGGGGCGGCGACCACGGTGTCGTGGCCGGTGACGTC
>CAXTTB010000069.1:0-11736 GCA_964246905.1 uncultured Acetobacteraceae bacterium
GCCCTGGCGCGCGAAGCCGCGCAGGCGGCGGGCTTCGGCATCCCGGCCGGCGACGCGCCGTTGGACGATGAGGAGCGCGACCTCGTGTTCAGCCTGGCCGTTCTGGACGTGCAGACCGGACCGGACGGGCACGCGCTCGGCGACCCGGCAGCAGCGCGACGCGGCTTCGCGCAGGTCCGCGCCTTGGCGGCGCCGGGATCGGACCTCTGGCGCGCGGCCCTGCGAGGCGAGATGCTGGCCCTCGACGCCGCGCCCGGGACCGACGACCTGGAGTTGCTGGCCTCCACGGTCCTCGCCGCCCGACCCGACCCCGAGGTGGCCCGGTGGGCGTTCCCCAGGCTGGTCAACGCCGGACGCTACGACGCGGCGCGGCAGGTGGCGCAGTCGGGCGCGTTGGACGAGCCTGCCGCCGGCCAGCCGCTTGCGGGACAGGACCGGGACGTCGTGTTCTGCCTGGCCGTGCTGGGCTTGCAGGGGCCGCAGCCGCCGGAAGGGGACATCGCCGCATCCCAACGCCGGTTCGCGCGGGTGCGCGCCGCGGCGGCGCCGGGTTCCGACTTGTGGCAGGCGGCGTTCCATGGCGAGCTGCAGGCGGTTGAGCAGTCCGGCGATGGGCCGGCCGCGGCGGCGCTCATCGCCTCGGTCGTCGAGGATCATCCGGAGGTCAAGCTGGGCTATGCCGAGATGATGCGCATGGTGGGCGCCGGGCTGCACGACGCCGCGCGGCAGGTGGTGCGCCGCTCGGACCTGGAGGCCGGCTTCGCCCAGCCCGGCAGCGCCTTGCCGCTTGACGACCATGAGCGGGACCGCCTGTTCTTCCTGGCCGTGCTGGACGCGCAGATGGGTCCCGACGGCCGCGCCATGGGCGAGCCGGCGGTGGGCCGCAGCCGCTTCGCCCCGCCGCGCGCCGCGCCCCCGCCGGGGTGGGGCCGGTGGTGGGCGGCACTGCGCGGTGAGCTGCAATCGCTCGACCTGCTGGGCGCGCAGGACGAGGCGGCGGTGCTGACGGCCGAAATCGCGGCGGCGCACCCGGACCTGCCCTTGCCGGACGACATCGCAGCCCGCATTCCCCCGGACGCAGAAGCCAGGCGCGCGTAGCGTGGCCGCGAACGTCCTGGGACAGCTTCTCCGGCCGCCCTACCGTCATGTACGGTATGAGCTGCTCCCTTCGGTCGGCCATTCCATCATGAGCCGCCGCAGCCCGCGCCGCCTGCTCAGCCGCTGGCCGGAGGGCGAGATGGTGCTTGGCCCCAAGGTCTGCGTCTATGTCCATTGGGACGGCGCCGGGGAGGTGCGGGACCACGTGATGCATCACGTGCGGAGCCTGGCGGAGGCCGGCTTGTCGATCGTGTTCGTCACGAACGCCGGGTTCCTGCGCCCCGCCGCCATGGCCGCGCTGCAGGACGTGTGCGCCGGCGTGCTGATCCGCAGCAACGTCGGGTACGATTTCGGCGCCTGGCGCGAGGGGTTCGAAATCCTGCAACTGCCGCGCCCGGACACCGAGATGGTGGTGATGGCGAACGACAGCGTTTACGGGCCGATGCGGCCGCTGCGCGACCTGATCGACCAGTTCGATTTCAGCCAGGCCGACTTCTGGGGCTGCACCGAAAGCTGGCAGACCCGCTACCACCTGCAATCCTACCTGATCGCCTTCAGCCCCCGCGTCGTCGCGAGCGAGGCGTGGCGCACGTTCTGGGCCGGCGTGCGGCCGACATGGTCGAAGATGTGGCTGATCCGGCTTTACGAGATCGGCCTGACCCAAGCCCTGCTCAAGGCCGGCTTCACCTGCCGGGCCATCTGGCCGTACCAGCGCCTGGTCAACGAGCTGGACCCTGAGCTGCTGATGGACCACACGGAGGGCGGCCCGAACCTCGCGGACCCGACCATGCGGGCACGGCAGTACCAGACCCGGCATATCCGCAACATGTTCGTGTTGCGCAGGCCGCTCAACCCGACGAGCGACCTGTGGCGTCAACTGCTGCTGACGCGCTTCCCGTTCATCAAGCGTGAGCTGCTGCGGGACAACCCGACCCACGTTCCGGATGTCGCGGAGTGGCGGGAGGTCGCCGTGGCGCAATCCGCGGAAAGCCTCCAGCCGATTGAGCGGGACCTGCAGCGGACGCTGAGGGACCGCACGCCTTAGGCGCGGCCCCGCGTCAGGCCGCAAGCTTCTCCAGCTCACGCAGCACGCTCTCGCCCATGACCGAGGTGCCGACCTTCGCGGTGCCCGGCCCCATGACGTCCGCCGTGCGCAGGCCGCTCGCCAGCACGTTGGTGCAGGCGCGCTCGATCAGCCCGGCATCCTCCTCCATGTCGAAGGAGTAGCGCAGCAGCATGGCGAAGCTCAGCATCTGGCCCATCGGGTTGGCGATGCCCTTGCCCGCGATGTCCGGCGCGCTGCCGTGGATCGGCTCGTACAGCGCATGGCGCCGTCCGGAACTGTCGGGCGCGCCGAGCGTGGCCGAGGGCAGCATCCCCAGGCTGCCGGTGAGCATGGAGGCCAGGTCGGACAGCAGGTCGCCGAACAGGTTGCTGGTGACGATCACGTCGAACTGCCGGGGATTCCGCACCAACTGCATGGCGCAGTTGTCGGCATACATGTGGGACAGTTCCACGTCGCCGTACTCCCGCTCGTGCAAGGCGGTGACGACCTGGCGCCACAGCAGGCCGCTTTCCATGACGTTGGCCTTCTCGACGCTGGTGACGCGGTTCTGCCGCTTGCGCGCCAGCTCGAACGCGACGCGCGCCACCCGCTCGATCTCGTGCGTCGAGTAGGCTTCCGTGTTGACGCCGCGCTGCTGCCCGTCCGGCAGGGTCTCGATCCCGCGCGGCTCGCCGAAGTACAGGCCGCCCGTGCTTTCCCGCACGATCATCAGGTCGAGGCCGCGGATCACGTCGGGCTTCAAGGTGCTGGCTTCCACCAGCGGCTCCAGCACGATGGCCGGGCGCAGGTTGGCGAACAGGCCCAGTTCCCGCCGGAGCGTCAGGATGCCGATTTCCGGACGCATGTCGAAGCCCAGCTTGTCCCAGCGCGGCCCGCCCACCTAGCCCACCAGCACGGCATCGACGCCCAGCGCCTTTGCCACCCCCTCCGGGGAGAGCGGCGGGCGGCGGTGGTCGATGCTGACGCCGCCGACCAGGTCCTCGCTGATGTCGAAGGCGACGCTGCGGCGGCGGTCCATCCAGTCGATCACCCGGCGGACCTCCCGCATCACTTCGGGGCCGATGCCGTCGCCGGGGAGCACCAGCAGCTTCTTGTTGGCAGCCATGTCGTCTATCCTAAGTGGCGGTGATCGCGGGCATCCAGGGCGCCTGCTGGCGACGGCGCGTCTCGTAGGCGTCGATGGCCGGGCCGCGCTGCATGGTCTGGCCGATCTCGTCGAGGCCGTTCAGCAGCATCTGCCGGCGCAGCGCGTCCACGGCGAACGGGATCTCCTCGCCGCTCGGACGCACCACCACCTGGCGCTCCAGATCGACGGTCAGGCGCGCGTTGCCGCCCATGCGGGCGTCCTCCATCAGCCGGTCGCACACCTCGCGCGGCAGAGCGATGGGCAGTATGCCGTTCTTGAAGCAGTTGGTGTGGAAGATGTCGGCGAAGCTCGGCGCGATCACGCAGCGGATGCCGAAGTCCAGCAGCGCCCAGGGTGCGTGCTCGCGGGACGAGCCGCAGCCGAAGTTCTCATGCGCGATCAGCACCTCGGCATGGCGGTACGGCTCGGTGTTCAGCACGAAGTCCGGTCGCTCGGCGCCCGTGCCGTCGAAGCGCAGCGTGTCGAACAGGTGCACGCCCAGCCCGGTGCGCTTGATGGTCTTGAGGAACCGGGCCGGGATGATCTTGTCGGTATCGACGTTGGCGAGCGGCAACGGTGCCGCGATGCCCGTCAGCGTGGTGAAGGCCTGCATCACGCCATCTCCCGAACGTCGGTCAGCCGGCCGGTGACGGCGGCGGCGGCCGCCATGGCCGGCGACAGCAGGTGGGTCCGCCCGCCGGGGCCTTGCCGCCCCTCGAAGTTGCGGTTGCTGGTGCTGGCGCAGCGTTGGCCGGGCTTGAGCTTGTCGGGGTTCATGCCCAGGCACATGCTGCACCCGGCCTCCCGCCACTCGAACCCGGCGTCCAGCATCACCCGGTCCAGGCCCTCCGCCTCCGCCTGCTGCTTCACCAGGCCGCTGCCCGGCACCACCAGGGCGCGCACGCCGGGAGCGACGTGCTTGCCGCGGGCCACCGCCGCTGCGGCGCGGATGTCCTCGATGCGCCCGTTGGTGCAACTGCCGATGAACACGACATCGACCGGGATGCTCGACAGCTCCTGGCCCGGCGTCAGCGCCATGTAGTCCAACATGCGCTGCATCTGCGCCCGCGCGGCCTCGTCCGCGACGGCGGCCGGGTCGGGCACGGCGCCGGTGATCGGCAGCACCGTTTCCGGGCTGGTGCCCCACGTCACCATGGGCGCGATCTCCGACGCACGGAGCGTCACCACGCGGTCGTACTGCGCGCCGGGGTCGGATGGCAGGGTGCGCCAGTACTCCACCGCGCGGTCGAACGCCTCGCCCTTGGGGGCGTAGGGGCGGCCCTCGACGTAGGCGAAGGTGGTCGCGTCCGGCGCGACCATGCCGGCGCGCGCCCCGGCCTCGATGCTCATGTTGCAGACGGTCATGCGCCCGGCCATGTCCAGCCCGCGCACGGCCTCCCCGGCATACTCGATCACGTGGCCGGTGCCGCCCGCCGTGCCGATGCGGCCGATCACCGCGAGCATCAGGTCCTTGGCGGTGACGCCGGGCAGGAGCGGCCCATCGACCTGGACCAGCATGTTCTTCGCCGGCCGCTGCAGCAGGGTCTGCGTCGCCAGGACGTGCTCGACCTCCGACGTGCCGATGCCGAAGGCGAGCGCGCCCAGCGCGCCGTGCGTGCTGGTGTGGCTGTCGCCGCAGACGATGGTCATGCCGGGCAGGCTGATGCCCTGCTCCGGCCCGATGATGTGCACGATGCCCTGACGCGCGTCCCGCAGCGGGAAGTACGGCACGCCGAACTCGGCCACGTTGGCTTCCAGCGTCTCGACCTGGAGGCGGCTGTCGGGTTCGGCGATGCGTTGGCTGCGGTCGCTGGTGTGGATGTTGTGGTCCACCACCGCGACCGTCGCGTCGGGACGGCGCACCGGGCGCCCGGCCAGCCGCAGGCCCTCGAACGCCTGCGGGCTGGTGACTTCGTGCACGAGGTGCCGGTCGATGTACAGGACGCAGGTGCCGTCATCGAGCCGCTCGACGACGTGGCTGTCCCAAACCTTGTCGAACAGGGTCCTGGCTGTGTCCGCCATGCGGGCCTCTCCTGATGTGGTTACTCGGCTGCCGCCAACGGCGCGGCGGGCGGGGTGGCCATCGACGTGACCTCGCGCGCACGCTCGGCGATACGGGCGGACTTGCCGCTGCGGCCGCGCAGGTAATACAGCTTGGCCCGGCGCACGTCGCCGCGGCGGACCACCACGATCTCCGCGATCGTCGGCGCGTACAGCGGGAACACCCGCTCCACGCCCTCGCCATAGCTGATCTTGCGCACGGTGAAGTTGCTGTTCAGGCTCTTGTTGGAGCGGGCGATGCAGACGCCCTCATAGGCCTGCACGCGGGTCCGCTCGCCCTCGACGACCTTGACCATGACCCGCAGCGTGTCGCCGGGCTGGAACGGCGGCACGGCGCGGGCGGCGGTGAGCTTGGCGACCTGCTCCGCCTCGTATTGCTGGATGATGTTCATGGGTGTCGTCCTTTCCAGAGTGTCAGTTATGGCCCGGCGGGCGCGCTGTCCACGCGGGCGCGCCACAGGTCGGGCCTGCGCAGGCGCGTGGCCTGCTCGGACTGCGCCCGGCGCCAGGCGGCGATTGCGCCGTGGTGGCCGGACAGCAGCACGTCCGGCACGCTGCGGCCCTGCCACTCGGCGGGCCGCGTGTAGTGCGGGTACTCCAGCAGCCCGGCGCTGAAGCTCTCCTCCTCCGCGCTGGCCTCGGCGCCCATGACGCCGGGCAGCAGGCGTACGCAGGCATCCAGCAGCACGAGGGCCGGCAGTTCGCCGCCGGACAGCACGTAGTCGCCGATGCTGACCTCCTCGGCGTTCCGGGCGTCCAGCACGCGCTGGTCCACGCCTTCATAGCGCCCGCAGAGCAGCCGGACCCCCGGCCCCCCGGCCAGCGCGCGAACGCGGTCCTGCACCAAGGGCTGGCCGCGCGGGGTGAGATAGAGCAACGGCCTGCCGTCATCGGGTCCGATGGCCAGGTCCAGCACGTCCGGGCGCATCACCATGCCCGCGCCGCCGCCGAACGGGGTGTCGTCCACCGTGCGGTGCCGCCCCTGTGCCGCGTCGCGGATGTCCCGCACGTCCAGCCGCCACAGCCCGGACGACAGCGCCCGCCCGGCCAGCGACTGCCCGAGCGGCCCGGGGAACATCGGCGGGAACAGCGTGAGGACGGTGGCAAACCAGCTCATTCCGCGGCCCGCGTCTCGTCCGGCGCCAGCACCTCGTCGGGCGGCGCCACGACCAGCGTGCCGGCAACCGTGTCGATGTCCGGCACGCAAGCCTCCGTGAAGGGCAGCAGCAACGGCGCCGCGCCCTCCCGCTCGATCTCCAGGCTGGTCCCCGCGCCGTAGTCGTGCACGACCGACACGCGCCCGACCGGGCGGCCCGAGCGGTCCAGCGCCGCCATGCCAACCAGGTCGGCAAGGTAGAACTCGTCCGGCTCCGGCGATGGCAGACGGCCGCGCTCGACGTAGAGCCGCGTGTTGGTCAGGCGCTCCGCGGCGCTGCGGTCCGCGAGGGTGCGGCCCTCGGCATCCGTGAGCGCCGCCACGCCCTCCCCGCGCCATGCCAGCGTCCAGGCCCGTCCGCCGTCGTCCAGCAACGGCCCGTAGCCCGCGAGGTCCGCCGGGTTGGCGGTGTAGCTGTGGACGTGCACCAGCCCCCGCACCCCGTGCGGCCGTCCGACGACGCCCATCAGGATGCGGCGGCCCGTCACGTCAGCCGGCGGCCTTCGCCGCGCGCTCCTGCGCCTTCTTCTTCGGCGCGGACTGGATGGGCTGCTCGCGGTAGGTCGGCATCGGCGCCAGGCCGGCGTGGCCGAGGAACTTCGCCACCCGCTCGGTCGGCAACGCGCCCTGGCCGACCCAATGCTGGATGCGCTCGCCCTCCAGGCGCACGCGGTCCGTGTGCTGCGCCGGCAGCATCGGGTTGTAGCTGCCGACCTTCTCCAGGAAGCGACCGTCGCGCGGGCTGCGGCTGTCGGCGATGACGATGTGGTAGTACGGACGCTTCTTCGCGCCGGCCCGTGCAAGGCGAATCTTGAGACCCATCAGGTGTTCCTTCGTTCAGTCGTTAGTAGGGACGGCGCTGCTGCTGCTTGGGCATCAAGGCGCCCATGCCCTGCCGCATCAGCCCCTTCTGCCCCAGCTTGTTCATGCGCTTCATCATCGTGGACATGTCGTCGAACTGCTTGAGCAGGCGGTTGATCTCCTGCACGCTGGTGCCTGACCCGGCGGCGATGCGCTTCTTGCGGCTCGCCTTGATCACGTCCGGCGTGCGCCGCTCCTTCATGGTCATCGAGGAGATGATCGCCGCCTGACGCTTCAGGACGCCCTGGTCGAGGTTCGCGTCCTCGATCTGCGCCTTCATCTTGCCGATGCCGGGCAACATGCCGAGGATGCCGGACAGGCTGCCCATCTTGCTGATCTGCTTGAGCTGCTTCGCGTAGTCGTCGAGGTCGAAGGCGCCGCGCATCATCTTGCGCGCCAGCTTCTCCGCCTCCTCCTCGTCCAGCGTCTCCCCGGCGCGCTCCACGAGGCCCACGATGTCGCCCATGCCGAGGATGCGGCCCGCGACGCGCTCCGGGTGGAACTCCTCCAGCGCGTCCAGCTTCTCGCCGGAGCCGGTCAGCTTGATCGGCGCCCCGGTGATCTGCCGCATCGACAGGGCCGCGCCGCCGCGGGCGTCGCCGTCCATGCGGGTCATCACGATGCCGGTCACGCCCACCGCGTCGTTGAAGGCGCGGGCGGTGTTCACCGCGTCCTGGCCGGTCATGGCGTCCACGACCAGGAGCGTCTCCGCCGGGCTGGTCGCCTCGCGGACGGCGCGCACCTCGTCCATCAGCGCCTGGTCGATGGACAGCCGCCCGGCGGTGTCGAGGATCACCACGTCGAACACCTCGCGCCGCCCGGTGTCCATGGCGCGGCGGGCGATCTCCACCGGGGTCTGGCCCGCCACGATGGGCAGGGACGCGACGCCGGCCTGTTGGGCCAACTGCTGCAACTGGAGTTGCGCCGCCGGGCGCTGCGTGTCGAGGCTGGCGAGCAGCACCCGCTTGCGGTCGCGCTTGAGCAGGCGCAGCGCGATCTTGCCGGAGGTCGTGGTCTTGCCGGAGCCTTGCAGCCCGACCATCAGGATCGGCACTGGCGCCGCGACGTTCAGGTTGAGCGGCACCGCCCCGGCGCCGCCCAGCGCCTCCACCAGCACGTCGTTGACGATCTTGATGACGAGCTGCCCGGGGCTGACGCTGTCCAGCACCTCGGCGCCCAGGCTGCGCTCCCGCACCGTGTTCACGAAGTCGCGCACCACGGGCAAGGCGACGTCGGCCTCAAGCAACGCGAGGCGCACCTCGCGCAGGGCGTCCGCGATGTCGGCCTCGCTCAGCGCGCCGCGGCTGCGCAGGCGGTCGAACACCCCGGAAAGCTTGCCCGACAGCGTGTCGAACATCACATCACCCCAACGAGAAAGGCGTCGCTGCGCGAACCTTCGCGGAGCGACGTCATGACCAAGCGCCTATTAAGGCCCCATAACCTCGCCTGTCAAACAGGCAACCTGTAGGGCGTATAAGCGAAGCGCCATACGCCGGGACCAACCACATGGCGGCGGAAGGCGCTGACGCTTCTCCACCCTACGAGAGCTGTCAAACAGCCGGCGGCCTGGGCTGCCGGGTCAGCGCGGCGCCAGCACCATGATCATCTGCCGGTTTTCCATGCGCGGCATCTGCTCCACCTTGGTCGCCGTTTCCAGCTCGTTGCGGATGCGCTCCAGCACCTTGATGCCGATGTCCTGGTGCGCCATCTCGCGGCCGCGGAAGCGGAGCGTCACCTTGACCTTGTCGCCCTCCTCGATGAAGGACTTCATGGCGCGCATCTTCACCTGGTAGTCGTTCTCGTCGATGTTCGGGCGCACCTTGATCTCTTTGATCTCGATGACCTTCTGCTTCTTCTTGGCCTCGTTCTTCTTCTTTTGCTGCTCGTACTTGAACTTGCCGTAGTCCAGGATCTTGACGACCGGCGGGTCGGCGTTCGGGCTGATCTCGAGCAGGTCAAGGCCCACCGCGTAGGCGCGCAGGATGGCGTCGCGGGCGGTCATCACGCCCTGCATCTCGCCGGTCTCGTCGATCAGGCGGACTTGCGGCGTGCGGATGTCCTCGTTGACGCGGGGTCCGTCGCGGGACGGGGCTGCGGCGGTCATGGGTCCTCGGGCTATTGTACTCTCCTTTTGTGGTTCAGGCGTAAAGCGCAGTATTGGACCAGCACCGGGCGCGGATCAAGAAAATCAGCGTGGCGCAAGCCCATTCCTCAGATCGGGAGGCGTCGCCTCCGCTGCAAGCCGCGCCACGGCCTCCTCCAGCCCCAGAACCTCCTGCGCGTCCCCGCCCAGCCGGCGCAGCGCCACGGTCCGCTGCTCGGCCTCCCGGCGGCCCACCACGAGGATGGCCGGGACGTGCGCCAGGCTGTGCTCGCGCACCTTGGCGTTGATCTTCTCGTTCCGCGTGTCCACCCGGACTTCCAGGCCGCGCATTCGCAGCGCCAGCGCCACGTCCTCCGCATAGCCGTTCGCGTCCGAGACGATGGAGGCGACCACGGCCTGCACCGGGGCCAGCCACAGCGGGAAACGCCCGGCATACTGCTCGATCAGGATGCCGAGGAACCGCTCGAAGCTGCCGAGGATCGCCCGGTGCAGCATGACCGGGCGCTGCCGCGTGCCGTCCTCCGCCACGTACTCGGCGTCCAGCCGCTCCGGCAGCACGAAGTCCACCTGCAGGGTGCCGCATTGCCAGTCGCGGCCGATGGCGTCGCGCAGCACGAACTCCAGCTTGGGACCGTAGAACGCCCCCTCCCCCGGGTTCAGCTCATACTCCACCCCGGCGGTCGCGCAGGCCTCCTTGAGCGCCCCCTCCGCCCGGTCCCAGGTCGCGTCCGTGCCGGCGCGCGCCGCCGGGCGGTCGCTGAACTTCACGCGGAAGCCGTCGAAGCCGAAATCGCGGTAAACGGAGGACAGCAGCGCCACGAAGGCCACCGTCTCGTCCGCGATCTGCGCCTCCGTGCAGAAGATGTGCGCGTCGTCCTGGGTGAACGCCCGCACCCGCATGATGCCGTGCAGCGCGCCGGACGGCTCGTAGCGGTGGCAGGCGCCGAACTCCGCCATGCGGAGCGGCAGCTCGCGGTAGGAGCGCAGCGCGTGGCGGAAGATCAGCACGTGGCAGGGGCAGTTCATCGGCTTCAGGGCGAGCGTCGTGTCCTCGTCCTCCACCCGCGCGATGAACATGTGCTCCTTGTAGTTGTCCCAGTGCCCGCTCGCCTCCCAAAGCCTGCGGTCCACCAGTTGCGGCGTCCGCACCTCCTGGTAGCCTGCCGCGTTCAGCCGGCGGCGGATGTAGCTCTCCGCTGTCCGGTACAGCGTCCAGCCCTTGGGATGCCAGAACACGCTGCCCGTGGCCTCCTCCTGGATGTGGAACAGGTCCATCTCGCGGCCGATGCGGCGGTGGTCGCGGCGCTCCGCCTCCTCCAACTGGTGCAGGTGGGCGTCCAGCTCCTTCTGGTCGCGCCAGGCGGTGCCGTAGATGCGGCTCAGCATGGCGTTGCGGTGGTCGCCGCGCCAGTAGGCGCCCGCGACCTTCATCAGCTTGAACGCCGTGCCCACGTCCCCCGTGCCGCGCATGTGCGGGCCGCGGCACAGGTCGATCCAGTCGCCCTGCTTGTACAGCGTGATGGTCTCGGTGGCCGGCAGGTCGCGGATCAGCTCGGCCTTGTAGGCTTCCCCGCGGGCGGCGAAGAACCGCATCGCCTCCTCACGGTCCCACACCTGGCGCTCGAACGGGGCGTTGCGGGCCACGATCTCCCGCATCCGCGCCTCGATCCCGGCGAAGTCGTCCGGGGTGAACGGCTCGTTGCGGGCGAAGTCGTAGTAGAACCCGTTCTCGATGGCGGGGCCGATGGTGACTTGCGTGCCGGGGTAGAGATCCTGCACCGCCTCCGCCAGGACGTGCGCGGCGTCGTGGCGGATCATGCCGAGCGCCTCCGGGTCGCGCCGGGTCACGAACACCACGGCGGCGTCCTCCTCGATCACGTGGGACAGGTCGGAGAGCTGGCCATCCACCTTCATGGCGAGCGCCGCGCGGGCCAGGCCCGGGCCGATGGCGGCGGCGATCCCGGTGCCCGTCACCGGCGCGTCGAAGCGGCGAACCGAGCCGTCGGGCAGGGTGATGGCGGGCATGGCATGGGCCTTTCGCAAACAGACTGAACGTTTCGTATGGCCTCCGCCCGGCACCGCCGCAACCCCAGCCTGCGCGTGTCAGGCCAGCAGCTCGCGATAAACGTCCAAGGTGGCGGCCTGCATCGCGGCGACCGTGTAATGAGCGAGCACGCTGGCCCGCGCGCGCGCGCCCATCGCCCGGCTTTCATCGCGCGGCATCGACAGCGCGCCGTCCAGCGCCGCCGCCAGCGCGCCCGCGT
>CAXTTB010000070.1:0-11154 GCA_964246905.1 uncultured Acetobacteraceae bacterium
TTGCATTGTGGGACGTGGGGATGGGGCTGGCCTCCCGCAATGGCGCGCGGCCCGGCTTGTGCGGTTTCCCACACCCGCCCCGCCTTGACCCTTATGGCCGGGCACCGTATCCCCGCGGCAACCGGAGATCTCCATGAACGCTGTCCATGCCACGCTGATCGCCATTCTCCAGGGGGCGACGGAGCTGTTCCCCGTGAGCAGCCTGGGCCACGCGGTCGTCCTGCCGTCGCTGGTCAACTGGGCGGTGGACCAGCGGTCGCCGGAGTTCCTGCCGTTCCTGGTGCTGCTGCACCTCGGCACCGCGGTGGCCTTGCTGGCCTATTTCTGGCGGGACTGGCTGGCGCTGGCGCTCGGCGTGCTCGGCGTGTCGGGGGCGGAGCGCACGCGGGAAAGCCGGCGCGTGTTCATGCTCATCATCATCGCCACCATCCCGGCCGTGGTGATCGGCTTCCTGCTGGAGAAGTTCGTGCGTGGCCTGTTCGGCTCGCCGGTGGTGGCGGCGACGTTCCTGATCGTGAACGGCGTCATGCTGCTGGCGACCGAGCGGCTGCGGGCGCGGACGGTGGACGCCCGGCCGATGGCGACGCTGGGCGTCGTCGATGCCGTGGTGATCGGGTTCTGGCAGTGCCTCGCGCTGATCCCCGGCATCTCGCGCTCCGGGGCGACCATCGTGGGCGGGCTGCTGCGCGGCGTGGACCATGCCGGGTCGGCGCACTTCTCGTTCCTGATCGCGACGCCGATCATCCTGGGCGCCACCGTGCTGGAAGTGCCGCATCTGCTGCATGAGTCCGTGCCCCCCGGCGTGTTCCAGGTCGCGGCGCTGGCCGCCGTGGTGGCGGGCGTCGTCGCCTGGCTCAGCACCGCGTTCCTGATGCGCTGGTTCCGGCAGCATGAGAAGGCGGGGCTGAACCCGTTCGGCATCTACTGCATCGTGTTCGGCGCCGTGGCGCTCGCCGTCATCCTGAGCTGACCGGCGGCCCGCTTTCTTTGGCTATGTTCGTGCCATTCCTGGGAGAGTGTTGAATGGGTCCGCAGATCGGCCGCTATCCCGATGTCCCGGCGTTCATCTACGGCATCACCCGCGAGATCTGGGAAGACCGCGGCATCGGCGGCAAGCTCGACAGGTACTACGCCGCCAACTGCCTGGTGCGCGCGGCGACCGGCCTGACCTCGGACAACGGCGGCGTCACCGCGCAGACCCTGCAGACCCTGCACCAGTTCCCCGACCGGCAACTGGTGGGGGAGGAGGTGATCTGGACCGAGTACGGCGACGGCTCCTTCCTGTCGTCGCACCGCCTGATCTCGGTGATGCGCCACCAGGGCGACGGCAGCTATGGCCGGGCCTCCGGGCGGCTGGTGAAGTCCCGCATCATCGCCGACTGCTGGGTCACGGACGGGCAGGTGACGGAGGAGTGGCTGGTGCGCGACCAGGCGAGCTTCGCCCGCTGCCTGGGCCTCGATCCGCGGGAGCTGGCGCGGCGGATGGTGGCGCATGACCTCCGCATGTCGGGCAAGGTCGGCTTCTTCCTGCCGGAGCACGACCTGCCGGGCCGCTACCGCCCGGCGGTGCAGCAGGGGGCGGAGATCGAGCTGTACTGCGACGGCTACCGGCGCATCTGGGGCCAGAAGGACCCTTCGGCGATCCGCGACCTTTACTTCCATGGCGCGAGCCTCGCGGCGCCCGGCGGGGAGGACTTCCACGGCCACGACGACATCGACCGCTTCTTCCTCGGCTACCTCGCCTCCTTCCCCGACGCGGTGTTCACGGTCGAGAGCGCCACGGCCAACCATGACGCCGGCCAGGCGCCGCGCGTGGCGCTCCGCTGGTCGCTGCGCGGCACCCACTCCGGCTTCGGCCGCTTCGGCGAGCCGACGGGCGCCCCGGTCTATGTCATGGGCCTCAGCCACGCGCAGGTCGTGGCCGGGCGCATCCAGCAGGAATGGATGGTGACGGACGAGGTGGTGATCTGGAAGCAGATCGAGGCGCACCTTGAGGGCCGCGCCGGGGCGGGATAGGAGCGTGGGTAGGCCTTAGCCGGGCGCTTCCGTCAAGTTGAATTCGGTCAGCACGGTGTCCGCGGTGAACTCCGCGCTGTGCCAGGCGCCCGGCGCGAATCGGAGAACGGTGCCGCGCTGCAGGGGCACGCTGCCGGCCTCGCACTCCAGCCGCCCGGCGCCGCTCATCACCAGCAGGAACTGCTCGTGCGGGTGGCTGTGCCGGGTGGCGACGTGCCCGGCCTTGACGTGCACCTGCCGCACCGTGGCGCCGACGCCGGGCATGGCGTCCGGGGGCGGGCTGGACAGGTCCCAGTGTGCGAAGGCGACGGACTCCATGGGGGGGTCTCCAAGAGGAACGGGTTGGGAAGCGGGCGACTGGGGTAAGCGCAACGCCTATGCCAAGCCGACGTGCCGATCAACATCCGGCGAAGCGGCCAGATATGGTAATTTGCCCGTATGTTCGACGCCTACCTGCTTCGTTGGGGCCTGTCGCAAGACGGCGAGCCGATGACGACCCGCAGCAGCAAGCTGCTTCCGGTATGGTTCAGAGGCCAGGCTGCGATGCTGAAAATTGCCGTCGATCCCGAAGGAAGGATTGGTGGCGCACTCATGGCTTGGTGGGCCGGGCAAGGCGCTGCCGCCGTGCTGGCCCATGACGCCGACGCCGTTCTCCTGGAACGGGCGCAAGGAGCATCCTCCTTGAGCGCAATGGCACGCGCTGGCAGGGACGATGAGGCAAGCCGCATCATCTGCGGCGTGGTTGCCGGGCTTCATGCGCCGCGTCTGGCACCGCGGCCGGACTTGTGCCCGCTGAGGATTCGGTTCCAGGAACTCGGAACCGCAGCCCGCTCGCATGGCGGCATCTTCGCCGTGGCGATGACGGAGTTGGGTGGCCTGTTGGCACATCCGCGGGAAACCGGCGTGCTGCACGGCGACATCCACCATGACAACGTCCTGGATTTCGGGACCAAGGGCTGGCTCGCAATTGACCCGAAGGGCCTTGTGGGCGAGCGCGGCTACGATTACGCCAACCTTTTCCGCAATCCAGGCGGCGACGTTGCGATGCAGCCAGGGCGCTTTGAGCGGCAGGTCGAGCTTGTCGCGGCTTGCGCGTCATTGGAGCGCACGCGGCTGCTGCGGTGGATTCTGTCCGTTATGGCTCTTTCAGCAGCTTGGCACTTGAATGACCGCGAGCGACCGGAAACGACGCTGGCGATTGCGGCGCTGGCCGCCGCCGCGCTTGGCCGAGCGCCCTTGTGAGGCACGACGCCAAGACCCTCGTACTTGAACGGGAGCGCCGGCGGTTCGAGGCGGGCGTGGACCTTCGCGTTCAGGCTGGTTAACCTCCAATGACCTGGCGCCGCGGCAAGACGGGGCAGGATAGGGGAGAGCACCATGCACAGACGTCAAGTCCTGGCCGCCGCGACCGCGGCCGCGGTTGTCGCCGTCACCCGGGCGGCCCATGCCGACCGCCTGCCGCTCGGCGACCTGCCGGGCACGCGCTACCCGGACCCGCGGGTCGAGGTGCTCGACAAGCGGTTCCACGGCAAGGTCGGCAACGCCGCCATCGAGCGCATCGCCACCGGGTTCCGCTGGGCGGAGGGGCCGGTGTTCTTCCCGGCGAGCGGGCGGCTCGTGTGGAGCGACATTCCCAACAACCGCATGATGCAGTGGCTGGAAGCGGACGGGCACGTCAGCGTGTTCCGCAACCCGTCCAACTACTCCAACGGCAACACGATCGACCGGGAGGGCCGGCTGCTGACCTGCGAGCACGACGCGCGCCGGGTCACGCGGACGGAGCACGACGGGACAATCACCGTGCTGATCGACAAGTACCAGGGAAAGCCGCTGAACGCGCCGAACGACCTGGTGGTGGCGTCGGACGGCGCGGTCTGGTTCACCGACCCGGGCTACGGCATCGACGGCCCCTATGAGGGCCACAAGGACACGGCGGAGCTGCCCCGGGCCGTTTACCGCTTCGACCCGCAATCGGGTGCGGCCAGCGTGGTCGCGGACGACTTCACCCGTCCGAACGGCATCTGCCTCTCGCCCGACGAGAAGACGCTGTACGTCATCGACAGCGGCATCACCCATGGGGGGCCGGCGAACATCCGCTCCTTCGCGGTGAACGGCGACAAGCTGTCCGGGGGCCGCGTGTTCGCGGAGAACTTCGCGCCGGGCTTCACGGACGGGATGCGCGCCGACACGGAAGGCAACATCTGGTGCAGCATGGGCTGGGCGGACCCGAAGGAGGACGGGGTGCGCTGCTACGCCCCCACCGGCGAGCTGATCGGCAAGATCCACCTGCCCGAGACCTGCGCCAACCTGTGCTTCGGCGGGCGCAGGAAGAACCGGCTGTTCATGGCGGCCAGCACCTCGGTCTATGCCGTCTATGTCGATGCCACGGGCGCGTTGAAGCCCTGAGAGCCGCCTGCTGCTCCCGCAAGCGGAATAAACGTTGCATGGAACGTTCCTGAACTGTAATCCGGTCGCCGGGCACCGTGCCGGCCATCGGGCGGCGCCAACGGCTTCATCGTCGCAGGGAACGCAGCAACGGCGCAGTTCAGGGGGCAGCAAGGGCGGCACAGGGGCGCGTCCAGGCCGGGGAGCGCCTTGGACGCCTTCTCCTTGCCGGCCCGGCCGATGTTCCGCAACCGGCTCCTGCAGATGCTCCCTGCGGAGGAGCTGCGGCGGCTCCGCCCGTATCTCGCCCGGGTCCGGCTGGCGCATGGCGAAATCCTGCACCGCGCCGGCGACCGGATCGAGCAGGCGTATTTCGTCGAGCAGGGCTATGTGTCCCTGGTGGCGGAGGCCGGCGGCGCCGAGGGCCGGGTCGAGGTCGGCCTGGTCGGGCGGGAGAGCATGGTGGGGTCCTCCGTGCTGCTCGCGGCTGACCCGGCCTCCTCCCTGCAGGCCGTGGCGCAGGTGCCCGGGACGGCCTACTGCATCCGCGCCGACGTGCTGCACGCCAGCCTGGAGCAGGCGCCGGCGCTCCGCCGGGCGGTGCGGCAGGCCGCCGAGACGCTGCTCGCGCAGGTGGCGCAGGTCGCGGCCTGCAACAGCCGCCACACGCTGCCGGAGCGGCTGGCGCGCTGGCTGCTGATGGCGCATGACCGCTTGGACGGCGACGAGCTGCCGCTGACGCAGGACCTGCTGGCGGCCATGCTGGCGGTGCGCCGGCCCGGCGTCACCATCGCGGTGGGCGCGCTGCAGGCGGCTGGCCTGCTGCGGCATAGCCGCGGACGGATCGTGGTCTGCGACCGTCCCGGACTGGAAGCGGCGGCGTGCGGCTGCTACGCCCGATTGTGCCAATTTATCGAAACTCTGGGCCATGCCGTACCATAATTGGTCTTTGGGTACGATTTCGAACGTCCAAGATCATGGGAAACGTTGCACAAAAGTGCTGGACAGTGCGTAAAAGTAGCTCTTAGCGAGCTTCTCTTCAACCGCCTGTTTGGAACGAGCAATGCCCATCGCGCCCGCGGCCGAAAACATCAGTTTTCGTAACGAGTTGCTGCGCGCCCTGCCAGCGGATGAGCTTCAACGGCTGCGCCCGCATTTGGCGCCGGTGACGCTGGTCGTGTCGCAGGTGCTGCATGAGGCGGAGGCGCCGATCGACGAGGTGTTCTTCCTCGAGTCCGGCCTGGCGTTCCTGACCGCGGACACAAGGGACCATGGCATGGTCGAAGTCGGCACGACGGGGCGGGACGGCTTCGTGGGCCTGCCGGCGCTGCTCAGCCCCGAGCCGGTCAGCGTGCATCGCGCCTTTGTCCAGATTCCCGGCCGCGCCTACCGCCTCCGCGCCGCGGTGCTGCGGGAGATGTCCGGGGCGCTGCCGACCTTGCGCGACCGCTGCCTGCGCTACGTGCAGGTCATGTTGATGCAGAACTCGCAGATCGCCGCGTGCAATGCCCGGCATGAGCTGCCGGGGCGGCTGGCGCGCTGGCTGTCGATGAGCCGGGACCGCATCGACGGCGACGACCTGCCGATGACCCAGGAGTTCCTGTCCACCATGCTGGGGGTGCGCCGGGCCGGCATCTCCGTCGTGGCGAACGTGCTGCAGACGCAGGGCCTGATCCGGCAGTCGCGCGGACGCATCACGGTCCTGGACCGGGCCGGGCTGGAGGAGAAGGCGTGCACCTGCTACCGCATGATCGAGCGCAACCGCGCCAGGATCATGGGCACGCCCCGCACGGCGGACGTGCCGCCGGGGCCGGAACCCGGGGTGCGCCGCTCTTCGTGACGCCGCGGGCGCGGCGGTGGACGAGGCCGCTATCGGCCGCGGCATTTGGGGAGGCATCGGCATGGCCGGGGAGGACGCCGCACCGTTGAACGACGCGCAGGCGGCGCTGAGCCGGCTGGCCGCCGCCGGGGCGCCGCCGGCCCGCATCGCCCAGGAGGGCGGCGCCGTCGTCGCCGGGTGGGCGTCGGAGCCGGACATGGATGGGGCGGCGGCGCAGAACCGGATCGAGGCCCTGTGGGACGGCTTCACCCGCGACGCGGCGGAGCTGGAGGAGCAGATCGGCGACGCCGCCGAATCGGACAAAGGGGCGCTGGCGCTGGCCCGGCGGCAGCTTGCGGCGCTGCGGGCCGTGGCCGCCGCGCTCCTCGCCGCGCACGGGCGGCTGTCCGGCTCCTCAGAGTGAGGGGACCAAGCTCCCGTCTTGCCACACGGACCCGGCCCCGACATAACGAGGCCCAAACGGGGTATGTGGCCGCACATCCCTTCATAACGGAGGCGTCGCGATGTGGGTCTTGCTGTTGCTTCCCTTTGCCGGGTTGCTGTGGGTGCCGCTCTACAACGCCGCGTCGCCCTCGCTGTTCGGGTTCCCGTTCTTCTACTGGTACCAGCTCGCCTGGGTGCCTGTGACCGCAATCCTGACCTGGATCGTGTACCGCAGCGCCGGCCATGGGAACGAGCCATGAGCGTCGCCGCCGAGATCGACTGGACGGCGCTCACCGTCTGCATCGGCTTCTTCGCCCTCGTCACCATCATGGGGTTCGGCGCCTCGCGCTGGCAGAAGGGCACGGCCGACCACGCCCACCTCGACGAGTGGGGCCTGGGCGGGCGCAACTTCGGCACCTGGATCACCTGGTTCCTGGTGGGCGGCGACTTCTACACGGCCTACACCGTGATCGCGGTGCCCGCCCAGGTGTTCGCCATCGGCGCGCAGGGCTTCTTCGCGCTGCCCTACACCATCGTCGTGTATCCCATCGTGTTCGCCATCATGCCGCGGCTCTGGACCTTCGCCCAGCGGCACGGCCACGTCACCGCCGCCGACGTGGTGTACGGCCGCTACGGTTCCCGCGGGCTGGAGCTTGCGGTGGCGCTCACCGGGCTGCTGGCGACCATGCCGTACATCGCGCTGCAGCTCGTCGGCATGGAGGTGGTCATCAAGGCGCTAGGCCTCACCGGCGAACTGCCGCTGATCGCGGCGTTCGCGATCCTGGCGCTCTACACCTACTCCGCCGGGCTGCGCGCCCCGGCGCTGATCGCCTTCGTCAAGGACATCATGATCTACATCGTCGTGCTCGTGGCGGTGGCGTTCATCCCCTACAAGCTCGGCGGCTACGGCGCGGTGTTCGAGGCGGCGGGCCAGGCCTTCGCGCAGAAGCCGCCCACGCCGCCCTCGGGACTGGTGCTCAAGGCGTCGCAGTACTGGCCCTATGCCACGCTGGCGCTCGGCTCCGCGCTGGCGGCGTTCATGTACCCGCACACGCTGACCGGCATCTTCGCGTCCAAGTCGGCCAACACCATCCGCAAGAACGCGATCCTGCTGCCGGCGTACACCCTGCTGCTCGGCCTGATCGCGCTGCTCGGCTACATGGCGCACGCGGCGGGGGTGAAGCCCGCGACGCCGAACGACACGGTGCCGGCGCTGTTCCGCACCCTGTTCCCGGGCTGGTTCGCAGGCTTCGCCTTTGCCGCCATCGCCATCGGCGCGCTGGTGCCGGCGGCGGTCATGTCCATCGGCGCCGCCAACCTGTTCACCCGCAACGTGTGGAAGGCCTACGTCAACCAGGGCGTCACCCCTGCCGGGGAGGCGCAGGTCGCCAAGATCACCAGCCTGGCGGTCAAGGGCGGCGCGCTGCTGTTCATCCTGTTCGCGCCGGTGCAGTACGCGCTCGACCTGCAGTTGCTCGGCGGGCTTTGGATTCTGCAGACCTTCCCGTCCGTCGTGTTCGGGCTGTTCTTCAACTGGTTCCGCGCGCCGGCGCTGCTGCTCGGCTGGGCCGTGGGCTTCTTCGGCGGCAGCGCCATCGCCTACATGGACGGCTTGAAGCCGCTGCACACCGTCGTGATCGGGGGCGCGAGCTACACCGTCTATGTCGGGCTGCTGGCGGTGCTGGCGAACGTCCTGGTGGCCGCGGTCGCCAACGTGGCGCTGCGGGCCACGGGCACAGCGCCCAGCGCCCAGCGGCTTTGACCGGGCCGGCCCGCATCGTCTAAAAAACGACGCCTTCATCCAATCGGTCGAGGCGGCGGTGCGCGCCAAGAACGACGCCCTGCAGGCGGAGAACACCGTCGCCCGCATCCGCTACGAGGGCGAGCAGGCCAAGGTGCACGCGGAGGCGGAGGCCATCGCGGTCGCCACCCGCTCGAAAGGCGAGGCGCGCGCCGCGGTAGTCTGCGCCCGCGCCGAGAAGGAGGCGGCGCTGCGCGCCGAAGGAGAGGCGCAGGCGACCGCCCTGCTCGGCCAGGCGCAGGCCTCGGCGGTGCAGCAGGTGGGCGCGGCGGTCGTGGCCAACCCGCGCGTCGTGGATTACGAGACCGCCCGGCGCTGGGATGGCAAGCTGCCGGCGACGATGCTGGGCGGCGGAGTGGTGCCGCTGCTGAGTCCGTCGGGCGCGATGCCGGGCCGGTAGGCGACGGGCGGCCTTGCCGGCGGACGCGCCTTGGGCGAGGCTGGATGCCAGCGGTCCTGTTGACGCTTGGGTGCATGGACGCCCTCCGTTACGGCTGTCCGCGCCCGTTGCACTCATGCGAGGCACCATGGCCCATCGGCTCATCGACCTGTCCGTCCCGCTGCGCGCCGACATCGCCAGCGACCCGCCGGACATGCTTCCGAAGATCGAGTATATCGACCACCACCAATCGGCCCCCGGCATCGCCGCGTATTTCGGCGTCCGCGTGGACCAACTGCCCGAGGGCCAGTACGCCGCCATCGAGCGCTGCGCCATCAGCAGCCACAACGGCACCCACGTGGACGCGCCCTACCACTACTTCTCCCGCATGGACGAGGCGACCACGCCCGGCGGCGTGCCGTCCATGCGGATCGACGAGGTGCCGCTCGACTGGCTCTACCAGCCCGGCGTCAAGCTGGACTTCCGGCACCTGCCCGACGGCTATGTGGTGCAGCCCGCGGACATCGAGGCCGAACTCGCCCGCGTCGGCCACACGTTGCAGCCGTTGGAGATCGTCGTCGCCAACACCCGCGCAGGCGCCCGCTACGGCGAGGCGGACTACGTGGACACCGGCTGCGGCATGGGGCGCGCGGCCACGCTGTGGCTCGCGGAGCGCGGCGTCCGCGTGGTCGGCACCGACGCCTGGAGCTGGGACGCGCCGTTCAGCCATACGCGCCGCCGGGTGCAGGAGACGGGCGACGCCGGGCTGATCTGGGAGGGGCACCGCGTCGGGCGGGACCGCGCCTACTGCCAGATCGAGAAGATGCACAACCTGGAGGCGCTGCCGCCGGACGGGTTCCTGATTTCCGCCTTCCCGGTCAAGCTGCACCGCGGCTCTGCCGGCTGGACCCGCGCCGTCGCGATCCTCGAAGCCTGACGGCACGGGCCGGCCACCCCAACGAGCGATTCCATCCGACCGGAGATCAGGAGGCACCATGATATCCAAGCGAACGTCCCGCGCCCTTGCCACCCATGCGGACACGGCGCCCGGCTACTGGATGATCGGCGTGCTGTGGCGGATGCTCGCGACCGGGGTGCAGACGGGCAATGCCATGTGCCTGCTCGACCAGTTCTGCTCCAAGGGGTCCGGGCCGACGCGGCACGCCCACACGCAGGACGAGGGGCTTTACGTCGCGGATGGCAAGGTGACGTTCAGCGCCGGCGGCACGGAGCTGGCGGCCGGCCCCGGCTGCCTCGTCAACGTGCCACGGCGCACGGAGCACTCCTTCATCGTCGATGAGGACGCGGTGCTGATCAACTTCTACTTCCCCGCCGGGTTCGACCTTTGGCTGATGGGGTCGGCGTCGCCTGCGCTGCGCAACGAGTTGCCGCCGTCCGACATGCCGCTGCCGCCGTATGACCTGATGAAGACGCTGTCCGACGACTACACCGGGCTGCCGCTGACCCGGGAACGCTCGACCGCCGCCAACCCGGCCGCCCCGGCGCTGCCCGCCATGACCTCCCGGTCCACCGCAGAGGCCGTGTGGTTCGACCGCGGCTGCTGGAGCATCCTGGCCGACGCGGCTTCGACCGGCGGCAGCTACAGCGTGTTCGAGGTCGAGCTGCCGCAGGGCTTGGGCGAGGCGCCGCGCATCCATGACGGGATCGACAAGGCCTATTACGTGCTCGACGGGGCGCTTGAGGTCTTGGCGGACAACGAGGTCCTCTCCCTGCGCAAGGGGTCGTTCGCGTTCGTCCCGCGCGGCTGCGTCCATGCGGTCCGGGTGACGAGCGGGACCGCGCGGTTCCTGAACATCCACACGGCGCCGGGCTACGAGCGGGTGATCCGGGCGGCTGGGCGGCGGGCGGAGAAGGCGGGGTTGCCGCCGCAGGATTGGCGGCCGGACGGAGCCGCGTCGGCGCGGGCGCGGGAGATCCATGCCGACATCGGCCTGCGGACGGTCTTGGTTCCGGCCGGCTTCCAGGCATAGACGCTTGCCGGCGACCGGCGCCGGGGCCTGACGAGCTGTCATGGCCGGAACCGGCCCTATCCACGCCTTCCTGCGGGGTGCCGGACGCGACGGGCGCGGGCGCCGCCTGGCCGACGTGCTCGCGTTCGACGACGCGCGGATCGAGGCGGTGCACGACTTTATCCAGTGGCTGTTCTTTCATGCTGGGATCATGGCCCGGAACGCGGCGCTGGGCTGACCCATGTTGAAACGGTCCAGTGCTTTGGGAAGCGCCTGCATGATCCTGCTACTGGCCGGGTGCCTGCTGTGCGGTCCCGCAGCGCAGCCTCGGGAGGATGGT
>CAXTTB010000070.1:11164-11710 GCA_964246905.1 uncultured Acetobacteraceae bacterium
CCGCTGGCCGGGGCCGGGCTTCGCGCGGGCCGCCATCGCATGGCGTGCTTCTATGCCGAGACGGACGGCTGGCTGACGGGCCACGACCACAACCACCTCCGCATCACCCGGATCATCGCCGCGACGCGAAACCTGCTCGGCCCGGCCGAGGCGGCCGGTTTCCACGCGGGGGTCACGGCGCGGAACACGGCGGCGGGCGGCCCGGTCAGCCGCGAGAGCCTGCGGTATTGGGACGAGGCGTTGGGCTGACCCGTGTCGAAACGGTCCAACGCCTTGGGAAGCGTCTGCATGGTCCTGCTGCTTGCCGGGTTCTGGCTTTGCGCTCCCGCAGCGGCCCAGCCGGCGCCCGCCTTCGTCGAGACGGCCTGCGACCTTCCGGACGTGCGGCCAACCATCCTTCCGAGGCTGCGGTGCGGGACGGTCAGCGTTCCCCGCGATTACGGCCGGCCCGGCGCCGGGCGGTTCGCGCTGGCCGTGGTGGTGGTTCAAAGCACGGAGCATCCGTCGCTGCCCGACCCGCTGCTCTACATCAGCGGCGGCCCTGGC
>CAXTTB010000071.1:0-9116 GCA_964246905.1 uncultured Acetobacteraceae bacterium
TGGCCGTTCGAGGCCGAAAGCCCGCCATCGACCGGCAGGTTCACCCCGGTCACGATCTGCAACAGGGCGTCGAGCCGGGCGCGCGTCTCCGGCGACAGCCGGGCGCGGACCGCGGCGCAGCGCCGTTCGTCATGGGCGCGCACCGCTGCACAAACGATGCGGGCGACACGGTCGGAGCCGGGCGGCTCGATGCGAAGCGCACTGCATCTCGCTTTGGCCTGATGGCAAGCCCGTCCATGTCGCGAGTACGGGGAGCCACCGCGTCGCGCAGCCAAATGCCGAGGTCCTCGGCGTCGGTGATTGTCGCCTCGCGGAAGCCGAGCAGGGCGGGTACCTCGGGCCCGCTGCCGCTTGAGCGTGCGGTCGTCCGAGGCGGGCGGCGGCGTGCCGAGCCTGTGCGCCAAGTCTGCGACAGCATCCTTGATGGCAAGGACCCTGCTGGCAGCCCTGGATCGCCGCGTCGCTGCGCTCCTCGCAATGACGAAGGAGTCAATGCAAGAGGCCGCTGGTATCAGACTGACGCTCCGCGTCTGGCTTGCGGCTCCGGGCATCCAGCACGACGGCGGGGTAGAGGAACCCCGTTGCAAAAGGCACGAACGTCATGTCTGCCATCCACGGCTGGTTCGGCGCGGTCGCCGTGAAGCTCCGGTCCACCAGGTCCGGCGCCGGCCGGGCGTCCTTGTCCCGCTTCGTGGCGGCCACCCCGGCCCGGCGGAGGCTCGCGCCCACAAGGCCCGCGGCGCGCATCAGGCGTGCGACCCGCTTGCGGCCATGCTTCTCCCCTTCTGCCCGCAGCTCGGCATGGACACGGGCGACCCGTATGTCTCGTGCGGGTTGGCATGAATGGTCCGCACCCGCTCGAGCAGCGACGTCGGCCAGGGCGTGCGGAACTCCGGCGAATACGGGGGACGGGTGATCGGCATGGAAGAGGCCTCCTGCAAAAGCAGGAAAGGCTCCACCAGAGCGGGGCAGCTTCGATTTCAGACCGAGGACCGGGACTTCGAGGCGCTGGCGCGGCTCGCGCCGGGCTGGGAATACTGCTCTATGACCGGCGGGAACCGGCCCCGGGACCATCGCAGCGAAGGATGGACTTGCCCGGCCCCGCGCCCTTCGACGCCCGGGCCGTCCGGGCGAGACAGCGGGCGCAGCGCCGGCGCCGGCCTCGCGCTATGGACAAGGGCGCGTCTGAGCGGGCCGCCTGCGACGACATGGAAGCCCTGCCCGAGCCGCCGCACGAGAAAAGCCACGTGCTCGTCCATGCCGCGGACGGCGGCGCTTACGGCTACGGCGGCCGCACCCAGAACGACGGCCTGCAGCCGGGACGGGACAGCATCCCGCTGAGCCGAAAACCCCCTTCGTTGTGCCGGGCGCGGCAGAACCCTCTGTATCCTGGACCTACCCCAAGCTAGGCTTGATCGGGGCAACCAGTCATACCAGCGGCCTCTTGCATTGACCCCTTTCCGTCATTGCGAGGAGCGCAGCGACGCGGCGATCCAGGGCCGCCAGCAGGGTCCTTGCAGTCCTGGATTGCCGCGCCGCAAAGGCGGCTCGCAATGACGGGGAAACGTCAGGGCAAAGCGCCTTTGGTATGTTATGATGCGTCTTCAACGGCTCCTGAGCAGGCATTCGCGGCGCAAGCCACGAATGCCTGCTCAGGCCGGGTCAGCGGTCTTTTACGGCTTCCAGCACGGCCTGGAGCGCCAAAGGGTCCTCCAGGCCGGTCAGGTCGCCACGCACCGCCCCGGTCTCGGCGGCTTCCCGCAGCAGACGGCGCATGAGCTTGCCGGCCCGGGTCTTGGGAAGTGCGGTGGCGACATACACCTGGCCGAGCCGGGCGATGCCGCCGATGGAGCGCTCGACGGCCGCCGCCACCGCGGTTCGCACGCCGTCCGCTTCCGCACCGGGCCGCAGCGTCACGAACGCGACCGGGATCGTGCCGCGGACGGCATCACTCACGCCGACCACTGCCGCCTCCGCCACGCCTGGCGCCCCGGCGGCGGCGGCCTCGATCTCCATGGTGCTGATCCGGTGCGCCGCCACGTTGATCACGTCGTCGGCGCGGCCCAGCACCCAGACCTGGCCGTCCCGGTCCTGCACCGCTTCGTCCGAGGTCGCGTAGGCGCCGGGAAAGCGGCTGAAGTAGGTCGCCTGGTAGCGCGCCGGGTCATCCCAGATGGTGCGGGCGAGGGTGGGGAAGGGAGCGGTCAGCACCAGGTTGCCCCGCGCGCCCGGCGGCACCGCCCGCCCCTCGTCGTCCACCACCGCGCAGGCATGGCCCGGCACGGGGGTGCCGCTGCTGCCGGGCTTGCACGGATCGACCCCGTGCACCGGGTAAGTCCAGGTGGAGCCGGTCTCGGTCTGGCCGTAGGCGTTCACCACGGGCGCGTCGAGCGTCCGCTCAGCCCATTCCGCCGTGTCCGGGTCGAGCGGCTCGCCCTGCGCCGTGACCAGCCGGAGCCGCGACGGCCGGTGCGCCCGCACGGCGTCGTCGCCGGCTGCCCGCAGCATCCGCAGGCCGGTGGGGGCGACCAGGATCTTCGTGACGCCGTGGCGCTCCGCCGTGTCCAGAAGGCGCAGCCGATCCGGGTGGTCGAGCGCCCCTTCGTAGCAGAACAGCGTCATGCCCTGCGCCAGGCCGCCGACCACCGCCTGGATGGGGAAGGTCAGCCAGCCCACGTCCGCCGCGCACCAGTACACGTCGTCCGGCTGCGGCCCGACCTGCCACAGCACGTTGGCCCAGGTGCCGACCAGGAACCCGGCCGTGCTGTGCACGACGCCCTTGGGCTTGCTTTCCGTGCCGGAGGTGAAGATCAGGAAGGCCGGGTCGTTCGCTTCAAGCGGCACGCAGGGGCAGTCGGGCGATTGCCCGGCCAGCAGCGCGTCCCAGCCGGTTTCCTCAAGCGTCAGTGCCGGGGCCGACCCGGTGCGGTCCACGACGACGCTGTGGCGCAGCGTATCGATCCCCTCCCGCGCGGCCCGCAAGTTCGTCAACAGGGGCACGCGCCGGCCCCGCCGCCAGGCCGCGTCCGCCGTCACCACCACCTTGGCGCGCGACGACCGCAGCCGCAGCGCCACCGCATCCGGGGCGAACCCGCTGAACAGCACGGTGTAGATCGCGCCGATCCGGTTGCAGGCGTGGATGGCCGCGAAGGCTTCCGGCAGGTTCGGCAGGTAGATCGCCACCACGTCGCCCCGCCCCACGCCCAGGGCGCGCAGGCCGTTGGCGCAGCGGGCCACCTGGTCCCGCAGCGCGCGGTAGGTCAGGCGGCGGACGTCGCCGGGTTCGCCCTCCCAGATCACGGCGTCGCGGTCCGCGGTGGCCGGGTTCTCGGCATGGCGGTCCACGCAGTTGTCGGCGACGTTGAGCAGCCCGCCCGAGAAGAAGCGGAAGTCGCCCAGCCCGCCCTCGCGCAGCGTGTCCCAGGGGCGCATCCAGCGCATGTGGTGGGCGGCCCAGGCCCAGTACTGGTCCGGCCCCTTCGCCTCCGCCGCCCGCGCTTCGGCCAGCATGGCCGCTTGATGGCTGAGGCGCCATCGGTCCGGCAGCGGGCGCAGCGGTGCACTGGTCAGGGCGGCGACGGCGTCCATGATGATCGTTTCCTGCTTGCGCTGGCTTTGGCGCGTTGTTCTAAGGCGTTTTGACCTGACGCTAGTTTGGTAAGTTTCCGCCCGTCAAGGACGGCGACCGCAGAGCCACGGGCTTTACCGCGCCCGGGCGCCTGTCTCTCGGCGGTGCCGCATACCGCAAGCCTGAAGACCGTGTTTTCAAAAGGTGCCCGCCATGACCGACGGAGGACGCGCCGCCCCCCTGCTGTTCCCGCACCCGGAGCCGCCCGCCATCGGCACGCCGGTCGCCATGGCTTCCGCGATCGAACCTGCTGCTGCGCCAGGGCCGGCTGGCGTTCGAGGGCGGGCGCTACGGGGCCGCATCACCGGATCAGCGGGCAATGGCCCTCGCCTAGCGGGCGCGCGGCCTCCTCGGCCGGGATTTCGCGGATCAGCTTGTAGTAGTCGTAGGGCTTGCGTGACTCCTCCGGCGCCTTGACCTCGAACAGGTAGAACGGCCGCATCACCCTCCCGTCCTTCCGGACGGTGGCGGACTCCAGGATGGCATCGCTCACGGTCAGCGCCCGCATCTTGGCCGCCACCGCGTTCGCCTCGTCGGTTCCGGCCGCCTTGACCGCCTGCAAGTAGTGAGTGACCGCGCTGTAAACCCCGGCGTGCGCCATGGTCGGCATGCGCCCGCCCATCCGCTGTCCGAACCGCGCTGACCAGGCGCGGGTGCGGTCGTTCAGGTCCCAGTAGAAACTCTCCGTCAGCAGCAGCCCGTGCGCTGTGGGCAAGCCCAGGGCATGGATGTCCGACAAGAAGATCAGCAGCCCGGCCAATTCCTGCCCGCCCGCCACGACGCCGAACTCGGCGGCGCTTTTCACGGCGTTGATCGTGTCGGACCCGGCGTTGGCCAGCGCCACGACGCGGGCCTTCGACGCCTGCGCCTGCAGCAGGTAGGACGAGAAGTCGGTCGTTCCCTGCGGGTGCCGGACGCCGCCGACCACGACGCCGCCGGCCTGGGCGATGGTGGCCCGCGCATCGGCCTCCATCGCCGTGCCGAATGCGTAGTCCGCCGTGACGAAGAACCAGCTCTTGCCGCCCGCCTGCGTCACCGCAAGCGCCGTCCCCTTCGCCAGCGCCACCGTGTCGAACGTCCACTGGGTGCCCATCGGCGAGCACTGCTTTCCCGTCAGGTCGGAACTTCCCGCGGAGGAGAACATCACGATCCGGCCGTGCTGCCGGGCAACCTCCTGCACGGCGAGGGCGACGGAGGACACCGGCACATCGACGATGGCGTCCACGCCCTCCGCCTCGTACCAGCGCGCGGCGATGGCGGCGCCCACGTCGGGCTTGTTCTGATGATCGGCGAAGACGACCTCGACCGGCCGACCGAGCACGGCGCCGCCGAAGTCCTCGGCGGCCATGCGCGCCGCGGCCACGGAGCCTGGGCCGGACAGGTCCGCATAGATGCCGGACTGGTCGTTGAGGACGCCGATCCTGACCGGCTGTGCCGCGGCCACGTGCGCGGGCAGCGCAGCCCCCGCCAGCAGCGCCCCCAGCGGCAACGCCCCCAGCAGCGCAGTGAACGCTCTTCCCATGCAATCGGCTCCCCCGGGCCGCGGCGGCTTGATGCCGTCCTGCGCCTGTGCGAGGCTAACACTCGTTAGGGAGAAGGCAAGGGAAACGCCCATGGCCGCCAATGGCCGCAGCTACGAGCAACTCCGCGCCGCGTTCCAATGGCGCATCCCCGACCGCTTCAACATCGCCGCCGCCATCTGCGACCGGCATGTCGGGGCCGGCCGCCTCGCCATGATCTCGGAAGCTGCGGACGGCACGGCTGCGGCGCTGACGTTCGAGCACCTGCAGGACCAGTCCCGCCGGCTGGCGAACGCGCTGGCGGCGCACGGCATCGGCCGGGGCGACCGGGTGGGCATCCTGCTGCCGCAATGCCCGGAGGCCGCGGTCGCGCATCTGGCGGCCTACCGGCTCGGCGCCATCGCGCTGCCGCTGTTCACCCTGTTCGGCCCGGACGCCATCGAGTACCGGCTGAACGACAGCGGCGCGCGCGCCGTGGTGTCGAACGAGGCGGGCATCGCCAAGCTGCTGGAGCTTGGCGGGCGGCTGGGCGCCAACCCGCTGCTGATCAGCATCGACGAGCGGGTCGCCGGCCACGTGCTGGGCTGGGCCTCGCTGATCGGCGCGGCATCGGCCGAGCAAACGATGGTGGACACGGCGGCGGACGACCCGGCGCTGATCGTTTACACGTCCGGCACCACCGGCAACCCGAAGGGCGTGCTGCACGCGCACCGGATGCTGTTGGGGCATCTGCCAGGCGTCGAGCTGCCCCATGGTTTCTTCCCGCAGCCCGGCGACCGCATGTGGACGCCCGCCGACTGGGCCTGGGCCGGCGGCCTGATGGACGTGCTGCTGCCGTCCCTGTTCCACGGCGTCCCCGTGCTGGCCAAGCGGTTCACGAAGTTCGACCCGGAGGAGGCTTTCGCCCTGCTCGCCCGCCATGCCATCCGCAACGCCTTCCTGCCGCCGACCGCGCTCAAGATGATGCGCCAGGTCACGCAGCCCGGCCGCCATCCCTTCCGGCTTCGCAGCGTCGCCAGCGGCGGGGAGCGGCTGGGCGACGAGATGCTCGACTGGGGCCGCGAGACGTTCGGAATGACCATCAACGAGTTCTACGGCCAGACCGAGGCGAACCTGACGGTGGGGAACTGCGCCGGCCTGATGCCGCTCAAACAGGGGTCGATGGGCCGGGCGCTGCCGGGCCATACGCTGGAGGTGGTGGACGACGACGGGAGGCCGCTGCCGCCGGGCACCCCGGGCACCATCGCGGTGCAGGCGCCCGACCCGGTGCTCTTCCTGCGCTACTGGAACAAGCCGGAGGCGACGGCAGACAAGTTCCGCGGCCACTGGCTGCTGACCGGCGACACCGGCCACCGCGACGAGGACGGCTACTTCTGGTTCCATGGCCGCAACGACGACCTCATCATGTCCGGCGGCTACCGCATCGGGCCGACCGAGATCGAGGACTGCATCATGCACCACCCGGCCGTCGCGATGGTGGCGGTGGTGGGCGTCCCCGACCGGGTGCGCGGCGAGCTGGTCAAGGCCGTGGTGGTGCCGCGCGAGGGCGTGGAGCCGGACGACGCGCTGGGCCGGGACATCCAGGCCTTCGTCAAGGTGCGGCTTTCCGGCCACGAATACCCCCGTCTGGTCGAGTTCCGCGACAGCCTGCCGATGACCGTGACCGGCAAGATCCGGCGCAAGGACCTGCGGGATGAGGCCAAGGGGGTGGGCGATGGGGCGGCTGTATGACGAGTTCCGGGTGGGGCAGCGGTTCCGGACGCCGGGCCGCACGATCACCGCGGCGGACATCGGCGCGTTCGCCGGGCTGACCGGCGACTACAACCCCGTGCACACGGACGAGGTGTTTGCTGCGGCGACGGACTTCGGCGCCTGCGTCTCGCATGGCCCGATGGGGATCGGGATGGCGTTCGGGCTGGCCTCCCGGCTCGACCTGATCGACGGCACGGCCGTTGCGCTGCTGGGCGTCGCCTGGGACTTCAAGGCGCCGGTCCGGCCGGGCGACACCATCCACGCCGACATCACGGTCACGGAGATGCGGGCGGTGAAGCACCCTGACCGGGGATTGCTGGGCCTCGCCATCGCGCTGGTGAACCAGCATGGCGCAGTGGCGCAGGACGGAACCGCCCGGCTGCTGATGCGGCGGACCGCGCTGGACGCGGCCAAATGGGGCGAACTGGGATAGCCCTCAGTCCCGCCAATCGACCACCTCCGAGACCGACGCGCGGCTGGTCCGGAACCCGTTGGCCGGGTGCGCCGGGTCGGGGTAGCCGAACGAGATGCCGCACACGACCAGCCGGTGGTCGGGCAGGCCGAAGTACTCCCGCAGCCACGGGCTGTAGGCCGCGACCGCCGCCTGCGGGACCGCCGCCAATCCGAGGGACTGCGCCGCCAGCAGGAACACCGAGACGTAGCCGCCGCAGTCGATGGCGCCGTAGGTGCCGAGGTCGCGTTCCGTGGTGATCAGCGCGAAGTGCGGCGCGCCGAAGAACCGGAAATTCTCTTGGCCCTGCGCCGCGGAGCGCGCACGGTCGCCTCGTTCGATCCCCATGGCGCCGTAGAGCTGGTAGCCGCATTCCCGCCGTCGGGCCAGGTATTCTCCCCGGTAGGCGGCCGGGAACGGCAGGTCCGGCTGGTCGGCGGCGCCCGATCTCTGATGCGCCGACAGCGCCTCGGCCAGCCGCCGGGTCGCCGCGCCCGAGGTCAGCGTCACGCGCCAGGGCTGGGTGTTGCACCAGGACGGGGTGCGCTGCGCCGTCTCCAGCAGTTGCTCGATCACCGGCCGCGGCACGGGCGCGTCTGTGAAGCCGCGGCAGCTCCAGCGGCTGCGCAGCAGGTTGTCGAGCATGGGCGCCTCCGCGCCGACCGTCATCGCGTCCATGGACCACCCCTTACATGCGCTTCGCGACCTCCTCCAGCATCACTTCGGTCGCGCCGCCGCCGATGGACTGGATGCGCGCGTCCCGCACCATCCGCTCGATGGCGCTTTCGCGGAGGTAGCCCATGCCGCCGTGGAACTGCTGGCAGGCGTACATCACCTTGTTCACCAGCTCGCCACACAACGCCTTGACCATGGACACCTCGCGCACGCAGTCGCGGCCCTGCGCGTCGAGCCAGGCGGCGTGGTACACGAGGCGCCGGGCCGCCTCGACTTCCGCCGACAGCATGGCGAGCTTCTGGCGGATGGCCTGCTTGTCCCACAGCGCGGCGCCGAACGCCCGGCGCTGCCGCACCCAGTCGAGCGTCATCGCGATGGCCGCCTGCGCCTCCCCCATCGCCTGCGCGCCCAGCACCACGCGCTCGTTCTGGAAGTTCCGCATGATGGCGTAGAAGCCGCGGTTCTCGCCGCCCAGCATGTTGGCGTGCGGGACGCGGCAGTCCTGGAACACCAGCTCCGCGGTATCGGAGCACAGCCAACCCTGCTTCTTCAACGCCCGGCCGACGCCGAAGCCCGGGGTGCCCTTCTCCACCGCGAAGATCGACACCCCGCGGCTGCCCTTGGCGGCGGCGTCAGTCTTGACTGCCACGAAGACCAGGTCACCCAGCACCCCGTTGGTGATGTACATCTTGGTGCCGTTCAGCACCCAGTCGTTACCGTCGCGCCGGGCCGTGCTGCGCATCGCCGCCACGTCCGACCCGGCGTCCGGCTCCGTCACCGCGACCGCGCACACCTTGCGGCCGGCGATGAGGTCCGGCATCCAGCGCGCCTGCTGCGCTGTGGTGCCGGCGTTGGCCAAATGCGGCGAGGCCATGTCGGTGTGCACCAGCACCGTGGCGGCGCAGCCGCCCCAGGTGGAGCGCCCCACCGCCTCCCCCCGCCCCGCGGGGGCCCCCGGGGGGGCGCCCCCCGGTGGGGGGGGGGGGGGGGGGGCCGGCGGGCCCTGACATGCAGCCGGGGCCCCTGCGCAAATGACGCGCGCGTCATGCGTCTTCGCCTACCAGGGTGGATTCGACTTCGCTGCCGCAAC
>CAXTTB010000071.1:9126-11683 GCA_964246905.1 uncultured Acetobacteraceae bacterium
GGCCGGCATCCAGCGCGGGTGTGGCGGTGGGGGGCGGGGGTTGGCCAAATGGGGGGAGGCCATGGCGGGGGGCACCACCACCGGGGCGGCGAAGCCGCCGAAGGTGGAGCGCCCCATCTCCTCCCCCAGCACGGCGGTGGCCACCGTGTCCATGGCGCTGCCGCCGTATTCTTCGGGATGGCGGACGCCGAGGAACCCGAGTTCCCCCATGCGCGCGATGACGGCGCGCGGGACATGGCCCTCGGTTTCCCACGCCTCCGCATGGGGCTTCACCTCGGTGTCCACGAAGCGGCGGAGCTGGGCACGGAACAGCTCGTGCTCGTGGGTCAGATAGGGGTCGTCAGAGGAGACGCTGACCGGATGCGATGAGATGACGGTATCGGGCGCCATGGCGCTCTCCTTCAGCTTGCCTAAGCAAACGTTAGGTAGTTCACTGCCTCGATGTCAATGATCGGACCCACCCCTGGCCCGCTGGCCGGCACCGTGATCGTCGAGATGGCGGCCATCGGGCCGGTGCCGCACTGCGGCCTGGTGCTGGCCGAGATGGGTGCCGGCGTGATCCGGCTGGACCGGGTGGGCGCAAGCGGCCTCGGCATCCCGGTCCCGCCCCGGCACGACGCTCTGGCCCGCGGCAAGCGGTCCGTGGCGCTCGACCTGAAAAGCCCGGATGGGCTTGCGGCCGCGCGCACCCTGATCGCCTGCGCCGACATCCTGCTCGAAGGGTTCCGCCCCGGCGTCATGGAACGGCTGGGCCTCGGCCCCGACGCTTGCCTCGCCGCCAACCCGCGCCTGGTGTATGGGCGGATCAGCGGCTGGGGCGACGCCGGGCCGATGGCCGGGGACAGCGGCCACGACCTGAACTACCTCGGCCTGACCGGCGCGCTGCTGGCGATGGGCGACCCCGGCACGCCGCCGCCCGTGCCGCTCAACCTGGTGGCCGACTTCGGCGGCGGCGCGATGCAGTTGGCCTGCGGCGTGCTGGCCGCCCTGCTGTCCGCCCGCGCCACGGGGCAGGGCCAGGTCGTCGCGACCAGCATCCTGGAGGGTGCCGCGGCTCTCACGGCCATGACCCATGGGTTCCGGGCCGCCGGGCAGTGGCGGGACGCACGCCGGGACAACATCCTGGACGGCGGGGCGCCGTTCTACCGGACCTACGCCGCCGCAGATGGCGGCTTCCTGGCCGTCGCCGCGATTGAGCCGAAGTTCTTCGGGGCGCTGCTGGCGGGGTTGGATTTGCAGGGCGTGGTTGCGACCGCATCCCAGCACGACCGCGCCGGCTGGCCCGGCATGGCCCGGCAGTTCGCGGAGCGGTTCGAGGCCCGTACGCGGGACGACTGGGCCGAGCACTTCGCCGGGACCGACGCCTGCGTGACGCCGGTGCTCGGCTGGTCCGAGGCGCAGGCGCATCCGCAGATGGCGGCGCTCGGTGTGTTCAGCGGCAGGCTGCCCCGCACGGCGCCGCGCTTCTCGGCCACCCCATGCGCCGCGCCGACGGAGGCCGTGGAGGCCGGTGCGGATACGCGGGCCGTGCTGCGGGAGATCGGCTTGAAGCCGGGTCAGGTCGGTACGGCGTGAGTGGTGTCCCGGTTTGGATATTCGCAATTTGCCGAAAGCCGGCAGACAGCTTCCGGACGGAACAAGCAACAAGCGGACACCAACCTGAGGTGCCCGCTGACATGAGACAATGGCTCCGGGCATATGTTGGTGGATAGCCGCTGACGGGTCGAGGCTATCCTTAAGAGGCGCGGCGCGCTAGGGTTCGGCGTGGAGGACCCAAGCCATGCCGCGCGCGGACAACGCCCAGCTCAACATCCGCTCCGTTTATGCCCGCAGCCGCGCCCGCGAGATTGCACGCCGCACCGGCATGACCACGACGGAGATCATTGAGGACGCCCTGCGCGGCTACGTGCCGCCGGCCGCCTCCGAGCCGGTCGGCGGCCTCGTCCGGCGCGGCCCCGTTCTGGTCAAGCCCGCGCAGGGGCGGCGCGTGACCCAGGATGACGCGGACCAGGCGCTTGATGCCGTACGCGGGCGTGATCTCTGACGGCCTTCGAGGCCCTGCTCGACAGCAATGTCGTGGTTGCAATCCTGGCAGAGGCGCACGAGCACCACGCGGCCTCGCTTGCCCTGCTGGCTGGACCCGCGCGTGCCCGTTTCGCCGTGTCCGCCCACAGTTACGCCGAGGCATACAGCACTCTGACGCGCGGCGGCGAGCGCGCGCCGTTCGGCTTCACCGCCGGGGAGGCCTGGGCGGCCCTGGCGAGCTTGCGCGCGATCACGGGCCTGGTCGGGCTTACGGCGGCGCAAACCTTCGAAGCCACCGGGTTGTACGCCGCCTCGGGTGGGATCGGGCCAAGGCTCTACGACGCGTTGATCGGCGGGGCGGCTGTCGTGCACGGCATCCCAAGCATCGTGACCTGGAACGTGGGCCACATGCGCAGCCTGTTCCCGAACCTCGACGTGCTCACGCCAGAGGCGTTTGTGGCGGGGCGTGCGCCAGGCTGATACCAGCGGGGGGGGGGGGGGGGGGGGGGGGCCGCCGCCGGGGGGGGGGGGG
>CAXTTB010000072.1:0-11665 GCA_964246905.1 uncultured Acetobacteraceae bacterium
CGCCAGGTGCCCCGGCGGTGCGCCACGGCCGCGCCCTGCACGTTCTCCCGCACGGTCATGGAGGCGAAGGTGGCCGTGACCTGGAACGTGCGCCCCACGCCCATGCGGCAGATGCGGCGCGGCGACACGCCGCCGATCTCCCGTCCCGCCAGCCGCACTGAGCCGGCGTCCGGGCGCAACTGGCCGCCCACCATGTCGAAGCACGTCGTCTTGCCGGCGCCGTTGGGACCGATCAGCGCCAGCATCTCGCCCGGCCCCACCGCGAACGACACGCCGTCCACGGCCGCGACGCCGCCGAAGGATTTCCGCAAGCCCTCCACGGCCAGCACCGTCACCTGCGTTGCCGACGCTGCAGGGCGCCCGCGATCCCCTCCGGGAACGCCAGCACCAGCAGCACGATGGCCAGCCCCAGCACCAGGCGCCAATACGCCGTCGCCCGCAGCAGCCCGTCGTACAGCCCGGTATAGGCCAGCGCGCCCACCACCGGCCCGGCCATCGTCTGCACGCCGCCCAGCAGCACCATCACCAGCGCGTCCATCGAGCGCGGGATGCTGACGAAGCCGGGGAACACGCTGCCCTTGGCGAAGGTGAACACCCCGCCCGCGAGGCCGGCCGAGGCGCCCGCAAGCACGAACGCCGCCAGGCGGATGCGCTGCGTGTCGAGGCCAATCGCCTCTGCCCGCAGCGGCGAGTCCCGGGACGCGCGCAGGGCGTAGCCGAACGGGGAGTACAAGACGCGCTGCAAGACGAAGGTGCCGCCCGCGCAGAGCGTCAGGGCCAGCAGGTAAACCGCGGCCGGGCCGGACGCCCAGGCGGGCGGCCATATCCCCAAGATGCCGTTGTCGCCGCCGGTCACGGAAACCCACTGGAACGCCGCCGCCCAGACGATCTGCGCGAAGGCGAGGGTGAGCATCGCCAGGTACACCCCCGACAGCCGCACCACGAACGCGCCGAACAGCGCCGCCGCCCCGCCCGCAACCAGAGGCGCCAGCAGCAGCGCCGCCGGCATCGGCGCTCCCAGCCACTGCACCGACAGCCCGGCGGCGTAGGCCCCGATGCCGAACCAGGCCGCGTGGCCAAAGCTCGCCATGCCGCCCGGCCCCATGACGAAGTGCAGGCTGGCGGCGAACAGCACGGCGACGGCCGCCTCCGTCAGGATGGACAGCGCGTAAGGCCCGGCCACGAGCGGCGCCGCCACTGCCGCGAGCAGCAGCAGCCCCCAGCCGAGCAGCACGCCCCGCGTCGGCGGGCGCACCAGCACCGCGGTCCCGGCCAGGGCGGTTGGCCCAGCGGCGCGGCCCAGCAGCCCGTTCGGACGCAGCACCAGCACCGCCGCCATCACCGCGAACACCAGCACCAGCGTCGCCTTGGGGATCAGCACCACGCCGAACGCCTGCAGCAGCCCGATCAGCAGGCTCGCGAGGTATGCCCCCGTGATGCTGCCGAGGCCGCCGATCACCACCACCACGAAGGCGTCGGTGACGACGGACAGGTCGATGCCGAGGTTGGCCGACCCGTCCGGCAAACCGAGCGCCCCGGCCAGCCCCGCCAGCCCGGCGCCGAGCGCGAACACGGAGGTGAACAGCACCCGCTGATCCACCCCGAGGGCCGCGACCATCTCCCGGTCCCACGTCGCCGCCCGCACCAGCCGTCCCCACCGCGTGCGGTGGAACAGCAGCCAAAGCACGGCCAGCACCGCCGGGCCGATGGCGATGAGCACCAGGTCATAGACCGGGAACCGCTCGCCCGCGATGCGGACGAAGGCGCGCAGCCAGGGCGGGCGGGAGATCACGAGGTCGTCCGGCCCCCACACGGCGAGCGCCGCGTCCTGCACCACCAGCACGACGCCGAAGGTGGCGAGCAGTTGGAACAGCTCGGGCGAGCGGTAGAGCCGGCGCAGCAGCCCCATCTCCAGGAGCGCGCCGAACGCCGCGAGGCCGGCGGCCGTGCCCAGCACGCCGGCCGTGAACCACGCCGGGTCGCGCGGCAGCCGGGTGAGCAGGGTCCAGCCGAGGTAGGCGCCCAGCATGGCCAGGCTGCCATGCGCGAAGTTCACCACGCGGGTCACGCCGAAGATCACGGTCAGCCCCGACGCGACCAGGAACAGCTTGGACGCCCCGGCCAGCCCGGTCAGCGCGTGGACCAGCAGGGCCATGCGGGGCCTAGCGCCGCAGCGTGCGGACCTCGGCGTCCGACGGCTGCGCGTCACGGCCGTCCACGTACTGCCAATCGGTCATCGTGCCCTCGCTGCCCTTGAGCGCGGTACGGCCGACGAAGGTGCCGAAGGTGCTCTGATGGTCGGCGGCGCGGTACATCGCCGGGCCGAAGGGCGAGACGAAGGGCAGGCCCTCGAAGGCGGCGATGAGCCTATCCGTGTCCGTGCTGCCCGCCCTGGCAAGCCCGGCGGCGATGGAATGGAGCAGCGTGTAGCCCACCACCGAACCCATCCGCGGCGCCTGCTTGAAGCGGTCCTGATAGGCGCTCTCGAACGCGCGGGCGGACGGCGCCTGGCCCACGGGGTAGCCGGTGACGAGCCAGCCCTCCGGCGTCTCGTCGCCGAGCGGCAGCAGGTACTCCGGCTCCCCGGTCAGCACGGACACCACGTCCCGCCCCTCGAACAGCCCGCGCGTGTTGCCCTGGCGCACGAAGTTGGTGAGGTCTGGGCCGAACAGCACGTTGAAGATGCCGTCGGGCTTGGCGCCCGCCAGCGCCTGCACCGTGGCGCCGGCGTCGATCTTGCCGAGCGCCGGGAGCTGGTCGCCCACGAACTCCACGTCCGGACGCCGCGCCTTCAGCAGCGCCTTGAACCAACGCACCGCTGACTGGCCGTATTCGTAGTTCGGCGCCACCGTCGCCCAGCGCGTCGCCTTGAGCTTGGCCGCCTCCGGCAGCAGCATTGCCACCTGCATGTAGGTGGACGGGCGCAGCCGGAAGCAGGTGGGCGTGCCGTGCTCCCAGACCAGCGCGTCGGTCAGCGGCTCGCCCGCGACGTACAGCTTGCCGTTGCGCGCGGCGAAGTCGCTCAGCGCGAGGCCGACGTTGGACAGGTACCCGCCCGCCAGCAGGTCCACCTTCGCGTCCGACAGCAGCTCCCCCGCAAGCTGCGTCGCCGTCTGCGGCTGCCCGGCGTCGTCCCGGCTCAGCACCTCGATCTTCCGCCCGGCCACGCCGCCCTGCGCGTTGATCTCCTCCACCGCCACCTGCCAGCCCTGGCGGTACGGCACGGTGAACGCCGGCACGGCGGTGTAGCTGTTGATCTCGCCGATGCGGATGGGCGGGCTGCCCTGGGCGCGCACCACCGCCGGCGCCGCCAGGCCCAGCACCGCCAGCCCTGGGGCGGCCGTCCCGAGCAAACCCCGTCGTGTCAGCATATGCCGCCCACCCATGGCGCAGGAAGTAAAAGTCATTGACGTGCATCCAATCGACTGGCAGCCGCCGCCCCTGTCAAGCCGGTAGCTTGCCGTCTTGACCGGGGCCGCCGGTTCTGTCCGACTGGCGCCATGACCGACGCGAACCCGCTCCTGGCGCCCTGGACCACGCCCTTCGGGGTGCCGCCCTTCGACCGCATCCGGCCGGAGCACTTCGCCAGCGCGTTCGACCACGCCATGCGCGGGCACTTGGCGGAAGTCGCCGCCATCGGCGCCGACCCGGCGGAGCCGAGCTTCGCCAACACGGTCGAGGCCATGCAGCGCAGCGGGCGCCTGCTCGCCCGGATCGGCATGGCGTTCTCCAACCTGGTGGTGAGCCTGGGCGGCGACGCGCTGCAGGCTGTGGATACGGAGATGTCGCCCAAGCTCGCGCAGCACGGCACGCAGGTCGCGCTCGACCCGGCGCTGTTCGCCCGCGTGGACGCGCTGCACCGGCGGCGCGACGAGCTGGGTCTGGCGGAGGACCAGCGGCGGCTCCTGGAGCGCGTGCACCTCGGCATGGTCCGCAGCGGCGCGGCGCTGGGGCCGGAGGAGCGGGCGCGGATGGCCGCCATCTCGGAACGCCTCGCGGTGCTGCACACCCAGTTCGGCCAGAACGTCCTGCACGACGAGAAGGCGTGGCATCTGCCGTTGGCGGAGGCGGACCTCGACGGCCTGCCGGGCTTCGTGCGCGAGACGGCGCGGCAGGCGGCGGCGGAGCGCGGGGCGCCGGGCCATGTCGTCACGCTGTCCCGCTCCCTGATCGAGCCGTTCCTGACCTTCTCCAGCCGCCGCGACCTGCGCCAGGCGGCGTACGAGGCCTGGACCGCCCGCGGCGCGCAGCCAGGCGCGCACGACAACCGGGCGCTGATCCCCGAGATCCTGGCGCTCCGCGCGGAGCGGGCGCGGCTGCTCGGCTACCCGGACTTCGCCGCCTTCCGCCTGGCGGACAGCATGGCCGGCACGCCGGAGGCGGTCGAGGGATTGCTGGCGGAGGTTTGGGAGCCGGCCAAACGCAAGGCTGCCGCCGAACGCGACCGGCTGCTGGCCGTGGCGCGCGGCGATGGGTTCAACGGCGCGCTGGCCCCCTGGGACTGGCGCTACTATGCGGAGAAGGTGCGCTCTGCCGACTACGCCATCGACGCCGGGGAGCTGAAACCGTACTTCGTGCTGGAGAACATCGAGCAGGCGGCGTTCGACACCGCGTCACGGCTGTTCGGCCTGACCTTCACGCTCCGTCCGGAGGTGGCCCCCTACCATCCCGACGTGCGGGCCTACGAGGTACAGGACGCCGCCGGGCACGTGGGCGTGTTCCTGGCGGACCCCTTCGCCCGGGCGGACAAGCGGTCCGGCGCGTGGATGAGCAGCTACCGCGACCAGGAAAGCTTTGAGGCGCCGGTTTCCCCCATCATCGTCAACAACAACAACTTCGCCCGTGGGAGTTCAGGACCCACCCTGCTGAGCTTCGACGACGCCCGCACGCTGTTCCACGAGTTCGGCCACGCGCTGCACGGGCTGCTCAGCCGGGTGCGCTACCCCGCGCAGTCCGGCACCTCCGTCCGCCGCGACTTCGTGGAGTTCCCATCGCAGGTGTTCGAGCACTGGCTGTCGGTGCCCGGCACGCTGCGCCGCTACGCCCGGCACAGCGCGACGGGGGAGCCGATCCCCGACGCTTTGATCGCGCGGCTGCTGGCGGCGCGCGGGTTCAACCAGGGGTTCGGCACGGTGGAGTACACCGCCGCCGCCCTGATCGACATGGCCCTGCACAGCCACCCAGACCCGCAGTCGCTGGACATCGACGCCTTCGAGCGGGAGTTCCTGGCGCGCATCGGGATGCCGCCGGAGATCGGCATCCGGCACCGCCCGGCGCATTTCCAGCATTTGTTCGCCGGCGGCGGCTACGCGGCGGGCTACTACTCCTACATGTGGGCGGAGGTGCTGGATGCGGACGGGTTCCAGGCGTTCGAGGACGCGGGCGACCCGTTCGACCCCGCCCTGGCCGGGCGGCTCCGCACGGTGCTGGGCGCGGGCGACACGCAGGACCCGATGCAGCTCTATGTCGCCTTCCGCGGACGCGCGCCCAGCACGGCGGCGCTGCTGCGGAGCCGTGACCTGGCGGCGTGAAGCGGTCCGGTTCATATTGCGGTCACGACCCCGGCCTTGTGGTTCAGGACAGGGCCGGCGCACCCCCCTTAAGTTCCGAAACGTATCCGGAATGGAACCCTGGCGATGCCGCCGACGCAAGACGCAGCAGACCGTCCCAAAAGGCGCCAGGCACGCAGCAAGCCATCCCGGCTCTCCAAGGCCTCATCGCGTTCTGAAAGTCATCCCATGCTCCCCTTGCCCAACGACCCGCCGTTCCGCTCCGTCCGCTTCGAGCTGCTGGCCGACGCCGAACCCGGCCTGGCCGTCCGTGCGCTCGGCACCTTCGCCCGGCGCAACCTGATCCCCGACCTGGTGCGGATGCAGCGCCGGGGCGAGGCCATGCTGATCGAGATCAGGGCGGACGCGATGCCGTCGGAGATGCTGCATCTGGTGGAGGGCAACCTGCGGCAGATCGTGGGCGTGCAGCGGTTGGTGGTGGTACTGTGCGCGGAGCAGCGGAAGGCGGGGTAGGGGGCCGAAACGCCACGGCGTCCGTATTGTGCATGAAGCAATGCCCAACCCGGCTCTGCCGTGCAATTTCCAGTAAATGGTGGGCCGAGGAGGATTCGAACCGCCGACCTCTCCCTTATCAAGGGAGTGCTCTGAAATCCGCTGAGCTATCAGCCCACCTTTTTGTAGCTTATCCGCAACGAACAATCAACCCCGAAACGACGCCTACGGTGCCATCCTGCACTCCGTCCCGACCGGGAACGCCGTCGCGGCCGGCACCGTCGCCAGCACCTCGTACCAGGCGTGCGGCTCGGGAAGCTGCGCCGGGGATCGCACCTTGACGACATACAGGTCATGCACGACCGCATGGTCGCCGGCGCGGAACTCGCCGGCGTGGGCGAACATGTCATCGAACCTGTGCCCGTCCAGCGCGCGGACCACGGCGTCCGCGTCCGTGGTGCCCGCGGTGCGGACCGCTTGCAGCCATTGCGTGGTGGCGGAGTAGTCGGCCGCCTGCGCGGCGTCCGGGCGGCGCCCGTCGTGGGCTGTGGCGAAGCGGTCGGCCCAGGCGCGGGCGGCCGGATCCAGGTTCCAGTACCACGGCACCGCGGCTTGCACCCCGGCGTAGCCCTCCCGCACCCGGTCCACGTCCGACAGGTAAAGCAGCGCCGTCGTCGTGTGCGCCCGCAGGCCCGCCTGCGTCACCGCCGTGACCTCGACGTCGTTGGCGGCGCCGGCGTTGAACACGGCGACCACGTCGGGGTCGAGGCCCTTCGCCTCCTTCAGGATGGCCGACAGGTCGCTCGTGGCCGGCGGCACGATGAACGACTTCACGACCTGCCCGCCATGCCCGGCGACCACCGGGGCGATGGTCGCCAGCGCGCCGCGCCCGAACCCGGCATCCGCCACGACCGCCACCCAACGCTTGCCGTCCGCCCGGGCCGCCAGATAGCCCGCCGTCGCCGTCTCGATGGCGACGGAATCGAAGGAGTAGTGATACACGTACCTGCTGCACGCCCCCCGGGTCAGCGTCGGCACGGCCGAGCCGGTGGTGATGGCGAGCTTCCGCCGCTCCGTCGCGACCTTCGCCACCGCGAGCGCAATCGGCGAGTTCTGCACGTCCATCAGCAGGTCGGCGCCCGCGTCGTAGGCCTGGGCCGCGAGGCCCGGCGCCTCCGCGGCCTTGTTGTGGTCGTTGAGCGCATCGACCACGACCGGGCGGCCCAGCACGCTGCCGCCAAAATCGGCCACCGCCATCCGCGTCGCATCGACGCCGCCGCGTCCGGAGCGCGCGTCGTAGATGTCGTCGTCCAGGTCCGCGAGCACGGTGATGCGGATGGGGGCGGCGGCGCGCGCGGCGCCGGCGAGCATGGAGGCGGCGAGCAACGCGAAGGCCAGTCTGGACATGAAGGCAGCTCCCATGAAGGCGCCGGGTTCCGGCAGACGCCCGGAGTGAAGCAGGTCGGGCCAGCATGGGACACCGCTTGTTTCGGGAAAGGCCTCACGCGGCGTCCGCGGCCGGGAAGTCGGTGTAGCCCCGGGCGCCCCCCGCATACCATGTCTCCTTGTCGTTGCCCTCCGCGAGCAGGGCATGGTGGGCGACCCGGCTCGGCAGGTCCGGGTTGGCGAGGAACAGGCGGCCGAAGCTGACGGCATCGGCCGTGCCCGCGTCCAGCGCGGCCTGCGCCGTGTCGGGCCGGTAGTCGGAGTTGAGCACCAGCGGCCCGGTGAACAGGGGCCGGAGCATCGGCGCCATCGACGCCTGGCCGCCGCCATGGAAGCCGCTGTCCGGCCCTGGCTCGCGCAGCTCGAGGAAGGCCAGGCCAAAAGGCTCCAGCGTTCCGACCGCGGCCGAGAACAGCGCCTGGGGATCGCTGTCCTCCACCCCGGCCATCCCGCCGGTCGGCGACAGCCGTACCGAGACGCGGTCCGCGCCCACGCAGGACACCACGGCCGCCGTGACCTCCGACAGGAACCGCACCCTGTTCGCGACCGGGCCGCCATAGCCGTCGTTGCGCTGGTTGCTGCTGTCGCGCAGGAACTGGTCGATCAGGTAGCCGTTCGCCGCGTGGATCTGCACGCCGTCGAACCCGGCCGCCATCGCGTTGGCCGCGGCGCGGCGATAATCCTCGACCACGCCCGGTATTTCCTCCCGGGCGAGGGCACGGGGCACCGCATGGGGCTTGGGGCCGTCGAACGTGCGTGCCCGCCCCGGCGCGGCGATGGCGGAGGGCGCGACCTGCGGCGAGCCGCCGAGGTAATCGGGGTGGACCTGCCGCCCCATGTGCCAGAGCTGCGCGACCATCCGCCCGCCAGCGTCCCGCACCGCGTCCGTCACCACGCGCCAGCCGTCAACCTGCTCGTCGGTCCACAGGCCCGGCGCGCACGGCCAGCCCATGCCTTGCCGGCTGATCGCGGTGGCCTCCGAGATGATCAGGCCCGCGCTTGCGCGCTGCCGGTAGTACTCCGCCATCAGCGGCGTGGGCACGAACGTGCGGGTGGCGCGTGCGCGGGTGAGCGGCGCCATGAAGATGCGGTTGGGCGCGGTCACGGCGCCCAGGCGGATCGGGTCGAACAAGCTGGCCATGATAGGGTCCTTCAACGAGGGATCAGGCGTGGGCAGGGGCGAGGGTGATGCCCTGCGCGTCGGTCACGCGGGCGATCATCGGCAGGAGCTGGTGGACCGAGAAGGCGTGCATCTCGGCCGAGACGCTGCTGGTCGCGTCCTCGGCCACGACGACCTCGTAGCCATGCTCGAACGCTTGCCGCGCCGTCGATTCAACGCCCATGTTGGTGGCGAGGCCGCCGAGCACGATCGCCTTGACGCCCCGCCGGCGTAGCTGGACGTCGAGGTCGGTGCCGTGGAACGCGCCCCACTGGTGCTTGGTGACGCGCACGTCGCCGGGCTGCGCGAGGCCGTCGGCCAGCGTGCTCCAGTCAGGGGGAAGGCCGCCTTCAGGCTGGGGCATCGGCCGGTCAACCGGCTGGCGCAGCGCGTCGGCGAAGTCGGGCGCGAAGGCGACGTTGACCAGCACGACAGGCGCCCCGGCGTCGCGGAAGCGCGCCGCGAGCCGCTTGGCGTTGGCGACGACCTCCGGGCCTGGACGCGGGGCCAGCGGCATTCCCACGATGCCGTGCTGGAGATCGATCAGCACCAGCGCGGTGGCGGCGGAATCAAGCGTTGGCATGGCGGTGTCCTTCCAAATGGGTCGGGCCGGAGAAACCGAGCCGAATGGACCAGGTCCGGGCGGCAAGCTGGCGTCGCCCCGGCACGGCCCCTAAGTTGAGCCTTTCCTCAACGAGACTTATTTGAGCATGACCTCAACCATCACAAGACCCAATCATGGCCGTCCGGCGCTGGCGCCCCGGCGCAAGGGCGGCCATGACCGCGTGGACGCCTTGCTCGCCGCGGCGGCGGCGGTGATCGCCGAGCGGGGATACGGTGGCGCGACCATGGCGGAGGTCGCCGCGCGGGCCGGCGCCCGGATCGGGTCGCTATATCGGTTCTTCCCGAACAAGGACGTGCTCGCCGAGGCGCTGATGGCGCGCTACCAGGCGCTCGCCGCGGCGGCGTGGGACGGGGGCGAGGCCCGTGCGCCGGGGATGGCGGCCGACGAGCTGGCCGACTTCCTGCTCGACTTCCTGGTGGCGATCCATGGCGAGACGCAGGCGATGAACGCGCTGCTCGCGTCCCGCCACGACGGATCGGGCAGGTGGCAGGCCATCCGCACGTGGGCGCTGGAACGGATCGCGCGGGTGCTGCTCGCGCGCTCGCCGGGGCTTGGCGGGGCGGCGGCCCGCGACGCCGCCGTGATCGTTCTGGAGAACATGAAGCTGATGGCGACGATGACGTTCAGTGCGCCCGGCAACGTCGGCGCCCTCGCCGCGCTCCGGACCATGAACAGGCTGTACGTGCGCCACCTCGTCGGTGAGTAAGGCCAGGATGCGCGGCCGTGCAGGAACGGCCGGGCCGCGGCAATCCGCCCGGCCTCCGCGGCGTTGCATCGCCGACCCGCACTCCACAGGAGTTCCCCATGCCCTCCGATCCCCGCGCCAACCAGCAGCCCTTCCCCGGCGAGCAGCAGCAGCCCGCGCCGGGCCTCACCTCCAAGATGACGCCCACGCCCGACCACGGCGAGCACAGCTACGTCGGCAAGGGCCTGCTGGCCGGGCGCGCGGCGCTGATCACCGGGGGCGATTCCGGCATCGGACGCGCCGTCGCCATCGCCTTCGCCCGGGAAGGCGCGGACGTCGCCATCTCCTACCTGCCGGCGGAGCAGGGGGACGCCGAGGACACGGCGCGCTGGATCGGGCAGGCCGGGCGGCGGGCGGTCCTGCTGCCCGGCGACATCCAGGAAGAGGCGCATTGCCGCGCGCTGGTCGAGCAGACCGTGGCGCAGTTGGGCCGCCTCGACATCCTGGTGAACAACGCCGCGCACCAGACGGTCAACAAGGCGCTGGCGGACGTGACGGCGGAGCAGATCGAGACCTCCTTCCGCACCAACGTGTTCGCCATGTACTACCTGGCCCAGGCGGCGGCGCCGCACATGCAGCCCGGCGCGTCCATCGTGAACACCACCAGCGTGCAGGCCAAGACCGGCACCAAGTCGATGCTGGTGTACGCCGCGACCAAGGGCGCCATCGCCTCCTTCACGGTCGCCCTGTCCAACCTGCTGGCGCCGCAGGGCATCCGGGTGAACTGCGTGGCGCCCGGGCCGATCTGGACGCCGATCCAGCCGATTGCCAAGGACCCGGAGGAGATCGAGCAGCTCGGCCTGGGGATGCCGCTGGGCCGCGCCGGGCAGCCGGCGGAGCTGGCCGGGGCCTTCGTGCTGCTGGCCTCGGACGCCGGCAGCTACATGAGCGGCGCGTTGATCCCGGTGACGGGCGGGGTGTCCATGCTCTGATTCAGGCGGGCGGCAGGGCCACGCCGGACAAACGCTCGCACGCGGCGAGCAGGCGGTCCTGCAGCTCCGGCACCCGGGTGGCGCCGTGCGGCTTGCGGAGCTGCTTGTGGTAGAAGTACTCGCCCGTGACAGTCGCTGCCGGGTCATCGCTCACGGCGAGCCAAGCCTGGGTGCGGTGCGCGGCGTCCAGGTCGCCGGTCGCCCGCGGGCCGCCCAGCTTCGTCGCCACCCAGCCCGGCTCCAGCGCGTTGGACAAGGTGCCCGGCCAGCGGCGGGCCACGGCGAAGGCCAGCAGCACGTCGTGCAGCTTGGTGTCGGAGTACGCCTGGTTGCCCCGCCAGGGACGATGTTCCCACATGAGGTCGTCCAGGCGCACGTCGCCGCGCCGGTGCAGCTCGGAGCTGACATAGACCAGCCGCCCCGGCCGTTGGACCAACGCGGTCAGGATATAGGGCGCCAGCGTGTTGACGGCGAAGACGTGGGACAGCCCGTCCTCCGTGAGGACGCGGCGCTTCTCGCGGAAGCCCAGGGCCGCGTTGTGGATCACGGCGTCGAAGGGTCCGGAAGCGTTGGCGGCCTCGGCCAGCCGCCGGGTCTGCGCGATGCTCGCGAGGTCGCCGGTGAGGACGGTGGCAGCGCCGGGCACGGCGTCCAACGCCGTCCGCCCCCGCGCCGCATCGCGTGCGTGCAAGACCACTTCGTGCCCTTCCTCGACCAGCAGGCGGGCGGCCATGCGGCCCAGGCCGTCGGAGGAGC
>CAXTTB010000073.1:0-3579 GCA_964246905.1 uncultured Acetobacteraceae bacterium
CGCGCGCCCGGCGCCCGCGGCGGGGCGGGCGGCGATCGGCGGGCGCGGCGGGGCACCGGGCACCACGGGCGCAATCGGCGTGGGCGCGCTCGGGGGAGGGGGGGCGACGGTCGCGCGCTTCTTGCGGACCTCGACCTGCACGACCTTGGACCGGCCGTGGCTGAAGCTCTGTCGCACGGACCCGGCGTCCACGGTCCGGCCAAGCTCCAGACGGCCTGCCGGCCGCAGAGAAAGCCGGCCCTTGGCCGCGTCCTGATCGTTGGTGTCGCTCATGCCTTCGCCCGTTCAATCAATCCGGCCTGCCCGGCGATGCCGGACAGGCGGTGTGTCTCAATATTCAGCGCCTCGGCAAGCCGGCCGTGCGCCACCACCACATGCACGATATGGTCACGGCTGAAAACCGCGCCCAGGGCCGCACCGGACAGCGGCGCCGCCACATCCACATCTTTTCCGCCCAGGAAGCGCATCCGCTCGTCCTGGCTTCCGTCCGACGCCTGGATGACCAGCCCGGCTCGTCCCGCCGCCAGCCATTCGTGCGCCTTCTGGAAGCCGCACACCGCCTGTCCCGCGCGCCGGGCCAGGCCCAGAAGCTCGGTGATCCGCCGGGTCAGGCCGGACTGCACCAGATCGACCAGGCCGGGCGGCACGGTGACGGGGCCGCGCGCCGCGCGGGCGAACGCGCCGCGGGTCCGCGCGGTTTCTAGCACATCCCGGCGCGCGCTCAACCAGATTCCCCGGCCCGGCAGCTTTGCAAGCAGGTCGGGGACCACCACCCGGTCGGGGGAGACGACGAAGCGGACCATGCGCCCGCGGAGGTCGCGCTCCCGCGTCACCGCGCAGCGGCGCAACGGGCCGGTTTCCGGATCGTCGTCCAGTGGGTCGTCTGGCGTATCGTCCGGTTCGTCAGGCGTGGGACGCCTCCCCGCCGGCTGCGCCAGCCTCGGCGTCCCCGCCGTCGAACCAGTGGGCGCGGGCGGCCATGATGACCTCGTTGGCGGTGGCCTCGTCCATCGCGGTGCCTACGATCTCCACCAGCTCGTCCGAGGCGAGGTCGGCGAGGTCGTCCAGCGTCTTCACGCCCTTCTCGCCCAGGGCGACCAGCATGGCCGGGGTCAGCACCTCGATGGAGGCCACGTCGTCGCTGACGCCCAGGGCCACGCGCTGCTCCGTCAGCTCGTCGTCGCGCCGGTTGAGGAACGCCTGGCCGCGGCGGATCAGCTCGTCCGCCACGCTCTCGTCGAAGCCCTCGATCTCGGCCAGCTCCTCCGGCGCCACGTAGGCCAGCTCCTCGATGGTGTTGAAGCCCTCCGTGACCAGGAGGCCGGCGATCACGTCGTCCACGTCCAGCGCCTCCACGAACAGGCCGGTGCGGCGGCGGTACTCTTCCTGGCGGCGCTCGCTCTCCTCGGCTTCCGTCAGGATGTCGATGTCCCACCGGGTGAGCTGGCTGGCGAGGCGCACGTTCTGGCCGCGGCGGCCGATGGCGAGCGAAAGCTGCTCGTCCGGCACCACCACCTCGACCCGCCCGGCCTCCTCGTCCATCACGACCTTCGTCACCTCGGCCGGGGCCAGCGCGTTCACCACGAAGGTCGCGTGCTGCGAGGACCACGGGATGATGTCGATCTTCTCGCCCTGCAGCTCCTGCACCACCGCCTGCACCCGGCTGCCGCGCATCCCGACGCAGGCGCCCACGGGGTCGATGCTCTGGTCGCGGCTGATCACCGCCATCTTGGCACGGCTGCCGGGGTCGCGGGCCACGGCCTTGATCTCGATGATCCCGTCGTAGATCTCCGGCACCTCCTGCGCGAACAGTTTTGCCAAAAACGCCGGGTGGGTGCGGGACAGGAAGATCTGCGGGCCGCGCGGCTCCTCCCGCACGTCATAGATATATGCCCGCACCCGGTCGCCGTTGCGGAAGCTTTCGCGCGGGATCAGCTCGTCGCGGCGCAGCAGCGCCTCCGCCCGGCCAAGCTCCACCATCATGTTGCCGTACTCGGTGCGCTTCACCACGCCGTTGATGATCTCGCCCACGCGGTCCTTGAACTCGTCATACTGCTTCTTGCGCTCATACTCGCGCACGCGCTGCACGATCACCTGCTTGGCGGTCTGCGCCGCGATGCGGCCGAAGTCGATGGGCGGCAGCGGGTCGATCAGGTGCTGGCCGAGCTGGATGTCGGGCTGGAACTTGCGGGCGATGTGGATGGGGATCTGGGTCTCCTCGTTCTCCACCGTTTCCACCGCCTCCGTCCAGCGGGACAGGCGCACGTCGCCGGTCCGCTTGTCGATGGTGGCGCGGATGTCCTTCTCGTGCCCGTACTTCGCGCGGCCGGCCTTCTGGATGGCCTGCTCCATCGCCTCGAGCACCTCGTCCCGGTCGATCATCTTTTCCCGCGCCACCGCGTCGGCCACCAGCAGCAGTTCAGGGCGGGAGACGGAGGTATCCATGGGTGCTCTCCTAGTTCGCCAGGGTTCTAATGGGCCGACCGCGGCCCGGCCGCGTCGGGCTGATGCTCGTCGTCCGTGTCGGGACCGGGCCGCGCCGGGGCGGTGGCCGCGATCAGCGCGTCGGTCAGCAGCAGCTTGGCCCGCCGCATGTCGGAGAACGGCAGCGCCACGTCCATCCCGTCGTCCAGGCGCAACCGGGCCTGTGCCTCGTCCGCGCCGAGGACGATGCCGGTGAAGCGGCGGCGCCCATCGACCGGCATCAGCATCTCGACCCGCGCCTGGTGCCCGGCGAACCGGGTCCAATCCTTCACCCGGGTCAGCGGCCGGTCGATCCCGGCGGAGCTGACCTCCAGCGTCCAGGCGCCGGGGAGCGGGTCCTCCACGTCCAGCACGGCGCTGACGGCGCGGGTGATGCGCTCGCAATCCTCGACGCTGATCAACGAGCCGTCGGCGCGGTCCGCCATGACCTGCACGGTCGGACGCTCCCGCCCGAGCACGAGGACGCGCACCAGCTCGTAGCCGAGGTGGGACAGTTGCGGCATGATGGTGCCGGCGATCTTGGCTTCCAGTCCGGAGTGGTTCGGCTCGTCGCCGGCGGCGGGGCGCGTCATGAGGGGGTCCAGAAACAAAAAGGGCGGCCCGTGAAGGCCACCCCCGAAGTCAGCGGAAGGTTTGGTTTTGTATTGCCGGAAGATAGTCCGGCCTCATTGCTCATGCAAGTGGCATCACGCCGGCGCTTGCCGCCGGACGAACGACCAGTAGAGCGGCGTGCGCCCGGCCCGCAGCGCCTTGGCCTCGTACCGGGTGGGCGGCCAGCCGTCCGGGCGCGTGGCGGCGGGAGCGGGGGCGTCGAACCACGCCTGCGCCGCCATGACCTCGCCGACCCAGGCTTGGTACGTCGGATCGTCGGACGCCACGCGCCACTCGCCGCCCGGCGCCAGCACCCGGGCCAGGAGTGCCGTCTGCGCCGGGTGGACGAAGCGGCGCTTGACGTGCCGCGCCTTGGGCCAGGGGTCCGGGAACATCAGGAAGACGCGGCTCAGGCAGGCGTCCGGCAGCGCCCGCAGCAGCAGGCGTGCGTCCCCGTCCCAGATGCGCAGGTTGCCGGCCAGCGGGGCCGCGGCTTCCCCGCCC
>CAXTTB010000073.1:3589-11561 GCA_964246905.1 uncultured Acetobacteraceae bacterium
GCGGATGGCTGCGGCTCCGCCCATACAGCCGGTCGGCCGGCGGCTTGAGCGACGCCGAACGCTCGTCCGGGTACCCGCTCAGCGCCTGCCCGCTCAGCGGTTGAAGGCGCTGCGGAGGGCCGGCACCAGGTCGGTCTTTTCCCAGGTGAAGGTGCCGAGGTCCTCGTCCGGCGTGCGGCCGAAATGGCCGTAGGCCGAGGTCACGGCGTAGATCGGGCGGTTCATGTGCAGGTGCTCGCGGATGCCGCGCGGGCTGAGGTTCATCAGCTCCCTGAGCACGCGCTCCAGCTTCGCCTCCTCGATGTCCTTGCCGGTGTTGCCGAGATCGACATACACCGAGAGCGGGTGCGACACGCCGATGGCGTAGCTGATCTGCAGGGTGCACCGCTCCGCCAGCCCGGCCGCGACGACGTTCTTCGCCAGGTACCGGCAGGCATAGGCGGCGCTGCGGTCCACCTTGGTCGGGTCCTTGCCGCTGAACGCGCCGCCGCCGTGCGGGGACGCGCCGCCATAGGTGTCCACGATGATCTTGCGCCCGGTCAGCCCGGCGTCGCCGTCCGGCCCGCCGATGACGAAGTTGCCGGTCGGGTTCACGTAGAACTCGGAGTCCCGCGGCATCCAGCCCGGCGGCAGGCTGCTTTCCACCAGCGGGTGCAGCATCTCCTTGATGCGCGCCTGGTCCATGCCCTCGTCGTGCTGGGTGGAGACGACGATGCTGGTGGCGCCCACCGGACGGCCGTTCACGTAGCGCAGCGTGACCTGGCTCTTCGCATCCGGCTGCAGCCCGGCGACGCTGGGATCGCCGTTCTTCCGCATCTCGCTCATCCGGCGCAGGATCAGGTGGGCGTAGTGGATCGGCGCCGGCATCAGCTCGGGCGTCTCGGTGCAGGCGTAGCCGAACATGATGCCCTGGTCGCCGGCGCCCTCGTCCTTGTTGCCGGCGCTGTCCACGCCCACGGCGATGTCCGTGCTCTGGGCGTGCAGGTGGCAATCGACGATGGCGTTGCGCCAACTGAAGCCGTCCTGGTCATAGCCGATGTCGTGGATCGCCAGCCGGGCGAGGTGGCACAGCAGCTCGGGGGTCACGGTGTTGGGGCCGCGGGTCTCGCCCGCGAGCACGACGCGGTTGGTCGTGACCAGCGTCTCGCAGCCGACCCGGCTGTAGGGGTCGGCGGCCAGGAAGGCGTCCAGGACAGTGTCGCTGATGCGGTCGGCGACCTTGTCGGGGTGTCCCTCGGACACCGATTCGGACGTGAACAGGTACTCGCCCTTGTCGCGCATGGATTTCTCCTCTTGTCGCGTTGGCATGAAGCGGGAGCGGCGTCGCGTTGGACAGCCCGCCGCACCGGCCGGACGCCGGGGCGGGTCGGGTTTGGCGCAACGGCGTAATCAGGTCAAGGCAGGGCAGCGGCCTCCGGGGCGGGACGGGGCATCCCAAGCACGTCGGCCATCGAGTAAAGGCCCGGCGTCCGGCCTGCCGCCCAGCCCGCCGCCCGGACCGCGCCGGCCGCGAACACCCGGCGGTCGAAGGCGCGGTGGGTCAGCGCGATCTGCTCGCTGCCAGTGGCGAACAGCAGCGTGTGCTCGCCCACGACCTGGCCGCCGCGCAGCGCCGCGAAGCCGATGGCACCGGGTGGACGGGGGCCGGTGTGGCCGTCGCGCCCACTCACCATCACGTCTTCGAGCCGCACGCCGCGGCCCCGCGCCACGGCCCGGCCCAGGCCGATGGCAGTGCCGGAGGGGGCGTCCACCTTCTGCCGGTGGTGCATCTCGACGATCTCCGCGTCGTAGTCCTCGGGCGGCAGGGCGGCGGCGAGCTGCTCGGCGAGCGCCAGCACCAGGTTCACGCCGGGCGCGAAGTTGGCGGCATAGACGACGGGGATGCTGGCGGCGGCCGTTGCCACCGCGGCCTCGTCATCGGCGGACAGGCCGGAGGTGCCCAGCACCCAGGCGGTGCCGGATCGCGCCATGGCGGCGGCGTGCGGCTGCGCCGTGGAGGCATGGGTGAAGTCGATCACCACGTCGGATTGGGCGGCAAGCGCCGCCAGGTCCGGCAGCACGGAGACGTCGGGCGGAGGCACCTTGCCCGATTCCGGCCGCAGCGTCCCGCCGGCGACCTCGTGCCCGGCGGCCACGATCTCGGACGCGAGCATCAGTCCCATCCGTCCGCCGATCCCGGCAATCCCAAACCGCATTCGTTCTTTTCCTTGGACACGCGCCTGTCGGGAGCAACCTGGTTCAACTTACCGTTGGCTTGATGTGCCCGTCCCCGACCAGCCCAGCAGCGCGCGGTTCTGGGAGCCTCAGCCTTCCGCATCAAGCGTGGCGGCGGCGTGCATCCGGTGTCCGAACACGTTGCTCCACTGTTCGGGGGTGAGCTTCATCTCGTCTCTCAGCATCGCCTCGGGCGTCGCCGTGAGAGCGCCCTCGATGACGCGCGTGACCGCGGGACGCGCCCTGATCGCCTCACGCCAGCGCCTGGTCGCCGGGTAGTCGTCGATGTCGATCTTTATGGTGTGGACGACCGACGCGAAGCTCCAGCACGCGATGTCGGCGATGGAATACTCGCCGGCGAGGTAGGGGACCTTGGAGAGCCGCGATTCGAGCACGGCCATCAGCCGCCGGGCCTCCTTCGAATAGCGTTCAGCGGCGTAGGCTTGTCCTGCCGGCGCGTAGCGCAGGAAGTGGTTGGCCTGGCCGTGCATGGGGCCAAGCCCCGCCACCTGCCAGACCAGCCACTGGCGCGCGACTTCCCGATCACGAAACCCGGTCGGCAGCAGGCGTCCGCTCTTCTCCGCCAGATAAAGCAGGATCGCGCCGGACTCGAAGACAGGCAGCGGCGCCCCACGGTCGGCTGGGTCGTCATCAACGATTGCGGGAATCTTGTGATTGGGGTTGATCTGATGGAACTCGGGCGTCAGGTGGTCACCGGCCAGCAGGTTGTAGGGAACGATGCGGTAAGGAAGGCCGACCTCTTCCAGCATGATGGCGACCTTGTGCCCATTCATTGTCGGGGCGTAATGCAAGTCGATCACGATTGCTTCTCCCTACACGAGAAACAGACGTTATCGCCTCAGCATACCGATCTGCAAACGTCGGCCCGAGGCGAGTCCCGGCCCGCCCTTGTGCGTCACCCGGCCTTGAGGCTGCGGTATAGCCTGGCATACTCCGCGGCGGGATCGGTCCAGCCGTAGTCGCCGCGCATGGCGTTGCGCTGCATCCGGGTCCAGGCTTTCGGCTGCTGCCAGAGCCGGGCCGTGCGGGCGATGGCGTGCTTCAGCGCAGCCGCCGTCACCGGGGCGAACTGGATGCCGGTCGCCACCTCGGCGGCCTGCGCCGCCGGGTTCGCGTCGATCACCGTGTCCACCAGCCCGCCCACATGCGCCACGACCGGCACTGCGCCATAGCGCAGGGCGCAGAGCTGGGTCAGGCCGCACGGCTCGAACCGGGACGGCACCAGCAGGGCGTCGCAGCCGCCCTGGATCAGGTGGGCGAGGCTCTCGTCATAGCCGACGTGCAAGCCGACCCGGCCCGGGTGGAGGCGGGCCGCGGCGGCGAAGCCGTCCTGCAGCGCGGGGTCGCCAGACCCCAGCACGGCAAGCTGCGCGCCGTGGCCCAAGAGCGCCGGGAGCGCGTCCAGCAGCAGGTCCATGCCCTTCTGCCGGGTCAGCCGGCTGACCACGCCGAACAGCAGCGCGGCCGGGTCGGGTGCCAGGCCCAGGCGGGCCTGCAGCGCCGCCTTGTTGCGCGGACGGCGGCGGAGGCGGTGCACGCCGAACTCGGCGGCCAGGTGCACGTCGGCGCCCGGGTCCCAGACCGCCGTGTCGATGCCGTTCAGGATGCCGTGCAGCACGCCCGACCGGGCGCGGAGCAGGCCGTCGAGGCCCATGCCGCCCTCCGGCGTGCAGATCTCGGCGGCGTAGGTCGGGGACACCGTGGTGACCGCGTCGGCGAGCCGCAGCCCGGCCTTGAGGAAGCCGATGCCGCCGTAGAACTCCACGCCCTCCACGTCGAAGGAGGCCGGCGGCAGGCCGAGCGCCGTGAGCAGCGACGCGGGGAAGTGGCCCTTGAACGCCAGGTTGTGCACCGTCATCACCGTGGCCGGGCGCCTCGTCCCGGCATAGTGCAGGTAGGCCGGCGCCAGCCCCGCCTGCCAGTCATGCCCGTGCACCACGTCCGGCACGAACGACCCGGCGCTGCCCAACCCGATGGCCGCCGCCACCTGCGCGAGCGCCGCGAATCGCTGCGCGTTGTCGGGAAAGTCCGTGCCGTCAGGCTCGCCATACGGCGTGCCCGGGCGGTCATACAGATGCGGCGCATCGAGGCAGAACAGCCGCAGCCCGGCGGCGGTGCCCTCCAGCACCTGGGCCGGCTCGCCGAACAGGTCGGGCACGCTGTGCACCACCGCGGCACGGTGCAGGGCGCCCAGCACGGCGGGGTAGCCCGGCACCAGCGACCGGACCTCCACCCCCTGCGCCGCCAGCGCCGCCGGCAGCGCGCCCGCCACGTCCGCGAGGCCGCCGGTCTTGACCAGCGGGTAGATCTCGGACGTGACCGACAGGACGCGGAGCGGCGTCACGCTTATGGCTTGTTGGCCAGTTGCAGCTTGTCGATCATGGGTTGCGTGATCAGGCAGACGCCCCGCGCGGTGCGGCGGAAGCGGGCGGCGTCCTGCTCCGCGTCCTCGCCGACCACCAGGCCCTCGGGGATCTGCACGCCGCGGTCGATGACGACGTTGCGGAGCCGTGCGGAGCGGCCCACCGTGACGTAGGGCAGGATCACCGCCCCCTCGACCTTGGAGAAGGAATGGGCGTGCACGCCGGTGAACAGCAGCGACCGATGGACGTCGCTGCCGGAGACGATGCAGCCGCCGGACACGAGGGAGCTGATGGCCTGGCCTCGCCGTCCCTTCTCGTCGTGCACGAACTTGGCGGGCGGCGTGATCTCGCCGTAGGTCCAGATCGGCCAGTCATGGTCGTAGAGGTCGAGGCCCGGCACGAAGTCGGTGAGGTCGATGTTCGCTTCCCAATAGGCATCGACGGTGCCGGCATCGCGCCAATACGCCTCCGCCTCCGCGGAGGAGCGCACGCAGGACGCGGTGAAGCGGTGCGCCACCGCCTTGCCGCCCTTGACGATGTCGGGGACGATGTCCTTGCCGAAGTCGTGGTTGCTGTCGGGGTTCTCGGCGTCGCGGCGGAGCTGGTCCAGCAGGAAGCGGGTGTCGAACACGTAGATGCCCATGCTGGCCAGCGCGTGGCCGGGGTCGCCGGGGATGCCGGGCGGGTCGGCGGGCTTCTCCAGGAACGAGGTGATGCGGTCCTCGGCGTCCACGCCCATGACGCCGAACGCCGTCGCCTCCATCCGCGGCACCTCGATGCAGCCCACCGTCACGTCGGCGTTCTGCTCGACGTGCTGCTGCAGCATCGGCTCGTAGTCCATCTTGTAAACATGGTCGCCGGCCAGGATGACCATGAAGCGGGGCGCGTAGCTCTCGATGATGTCGGTGTTCTGGAACACGGCATCGGCGGTGCCGGAGTACCAGCCGGTCTCCGTCACGCGCTGGCTGGCGGGCAGGATGTCGAAGCTCTCGTTGCGCTCCGGCCGGAAGAAGTTCCAGCCGCGCTGCAGGTGGCGGATCAGGCTGTGCGCCTTGTACTGGGTCGCGACGCCGATGCGGCGGATGCCCGAGTTCAGCGCGTTGGACAGCGCGAAGTCGATGATCCGGCTCTTGCCGCCGAAGTACACCGCGGGCTTGGCGCGGATGTCGGTCATCTCCATGAGCCGGCTGCCGCGCCCGCCGGCGAGCACGTAGGCCATGGCGGAGCGGGCGAGGGGGGCGTTCACCCCGGGGCTGGTGCGGATCATGCGTCCGCGCTCCCGGACAGGGGAGCCGTCTGCGCCAGCGGCGGCGCGTTCCAGATCTCGGTGGCGTACTCGGTGATCGTGCGGTCGGAGGAGAACCAGGCGACGCCGGCGGTGTTGAGGATGCTCGCGCGCCACCATGCGTCCGGATGGAGCCAGAGCTGCTTCACCGCATCCTGCTGGCGTAGGTAGCTGTCGAAATCGGCGGCGATCATGAACGTATCCCTTTCCAGCAGGTTGTGCACCAGCTCTTGGTAGCGGCCGGGTTCGTTGGGGGAGAAGACGCCGGACCCTATGGCGTCCAGCGCCTGCTGCAGCGCCGGGCAGGCGGCCACGTCGTCATGCGCCGCGAGGCCGCGCCTCGTGCGGGCCAGCACCTGCTCGGCGGTCATGCCGAAGATGAAGATGTTGTCCGCGCCCACGTGGTCGCGCAGCTCGACGTTGGCGCCGTCCAGCGTGCCGATGGTCAGCGCGCCGTTGAGCGCAAGCTTCATGTTGCCGGTGCCGGACGCCTCCATGCCGGCGGTGGAGATCTGCTCCGACAGGTCGGCCGCGGGGATGATGGCCTCCGCCAGGCTCACGTTGTAGTTGGGCAGGAACACCACCTTCAGCCGTCCGCTGACCGAAGGGTCGGAGTTGATGACCTGCGCCACGTCGCAGGCGAGCCGGATCACCTGCTTCGCCACGCGGTAGCCCGGCGCCGCCTTGCCGGCGAAGATCTTGACCCGCGGCACCCATTCGCGCGTCGGCTGCGCCCGGATCGAGTCGTACAGCGCCACGGCGTGCAGGATGTTCATCAACTGGCGCTTGTATTCGTGGATGCGCTTGACCTGCACGTCGAACAGCGCGGCGGGATCGACCGTGGTGCCGGTGCGGTCGGCGATCACCCGGGCCAGCGCCTGCTTGGCGAGCCGCCGCTGCCGGGCGAACGCGGCCTGGAAGCCAGGGTCGTCGGCATGGGCGCGGAGGTCCGCCAAAGCCGCCGCGTCCTGCAGCACGCGCGGCCCCAGCGTCTCGACCAGGAGGCTGGTCAGCCCCGGGTTCGCGCGGTGCAGCCAGCGGCGGAAGGTGACGCCGTTCGTCTTGTTGTTGATGCGCCCGGGATACTGGGCGTGGAGGTCGCGGAACACCGTCTTCTGCATCAGGCCGGTGTGCAGCGCCGACACGCCGTTGATCGAGTGCGACCCGAGGAACGCCAGGTGCCCCATCCGCACCCGCCGCCCATGCCGCTCGTCGATGACCGACAGCGTGCGCAGCAGCGCCTCGTCCGCCGGACCCTGCGCGGACACGCGCTCCAGGTGGCGCGCGTTCAGCAGGTAGATGATCTGCATGTGCCGCGGCAGCAGGCGCTCCATCAACGACACCGGCCAGGTCTCCAGCGCCTCCGGCAGCAGGGTGTGGTTGGTGTAGGCGAAGGTCGCGACGGTGGTGGCCCAGGCGGCGCCCCACTCGACGCCGTGCTCATCGACCAGGAGGCGCATCATCTCGGCGACCGCGATGGCCGGGTGGGTGTCGTTGAGCTGGATCGCCGCCTTGTCCGACAGGTTGGCCAGCGTGCCGAACTGCTCCACATGGCGGCGCAGCAGGTCCTGCAGCGAGGCGGAGGCGAAAAAGAACTCCTGGCGCAGCCGCAGCTCCTGCCCGGCGTCGCTCTCGTCGCCGGGATACAGCACGCGGGACACCGCCTCGATCCGCACCCGGTCGCGCAGCGCGCCCACGTGGTCGCCGCGGTTGAAGTCGTCGAGCTGCATCGGCGTCGAGGCCTGTGCCGACCAGAGCCGCAGCGTGTTGGCATGGTGCGCCGGGGCCGTGCCGTTGGTTCCGTCCATGATGGGGCCGCCCACCACCGGCATGTCGAACGCGACGGCCAGCAGCGTCTCGGCCGGGTGCCAGGCGTAGGCGGTGCCGCCGGTGCCCTCCTCCCGGGTCACGTTGCCGCCGAAGCCGATGGGATAGGCGACCTCCGCCCGCTCGAACTCCCAGGGGTTGCCGAGCGACAGCCAGTCCTCCGGCAGCTCCTGCTGGATGCCATCGGCGATGACCTGGCGGAACAGCCCGTGCTCGTAGCGGATGCCGTAGCCGTAGGCGGGGATGCCGAGCGTCGCCATGC
>CAXTTB010000074.1:0-11547 GCA_964246905.1 uncultured Acetobacteraceae bacterium
CAGGGCGGGGTTGGACGTGTTCGGCATGTGGGGGGCAGCGGCGCACACCGCGCCGCCGGCGCTGACCGGATCGGGGGCGGGCAAGCGGGTCGTCATCCTGGGCGCCGGCGTCGGCGGCATGACGGCGGCCTACGAGCTGTCGAAGCTCGGCTACCAGTGCCAGGTCATCGAGGCGCGCAGCTTCGCCGGCGGGCGCTGCCAAACCGCCCGCGCCGGGTTCTCCCTCACCGAGCTGGGCGGGGAGGCGCAGCACTGCAGCTTCGACGACGGCCAGTACATCAACCACGGCCCGTGGCGCATCCCGTTCAACCACCAATCGACCCTGCACTACACAAGGGAGTTCGGCGTCCCGCTGGAGGTCATGGTCAACGACAACGACGCCTCCTATGTGCTGTTCGAGGGCGGCTCCGGCCCGCTCGCGGGCAAGCCGGTTCGCAAGGCGGAGGTCGCGGCCGACATGCGCGGGCACACGGCGGAGCTGCTGGCCAAGGCGGTCCGCGGCAACCGGCTCGACATGCCGCTGAGCGCGGAGGACCGGGAGATGTTCGTGTCCTACCTGGTGCGCGAAGGCTACCTGTCGTCCAAGGACCTGTCCTATTCCGGCGCGGACGGACGCGGCTACGACCTGTGGCCTGGCGCGCTGACCGACCCGGGGCCGGGCAAGCCCAGCACGCCGATGCCGATGGCCGACGTGCTGCATTCGGGGGCGTGGCGCACGCTCCGCTCGGTCGCAGGCTTCACGCAGCAGCGCACCATGTTCCAGCCGGTGGGCGGCATGGACCGAATCGCCGCGGGCTTCGCAGCCAAGGTCGGGCACATGATCCAGTACGGCACCGTCGTCGAGCGGATCGGCCAGGACGATGGCGGGGTCGAGATCGCCTGGGTCGATGCCGCCGGGCAGCGCGGCACGACCAAGGCCGATTATTGCGTCTGCACCATCCCGCTCTCCGTGCTGCGGAACATCCCGGCCGCGCTGCCGGACACGATGAAGCAGGCCATGTCCGCGGTCGCCTACCAGCCGGTGGGCAAGATCGGCCTGCAGATGAAGCGGCGCTTCTGGGAGGAGGACCACTTCATCTACGGCGGCCACGTTTACACGGACAACGAGGAGATCGGCAGCCTCTCGCTCCCGTCCTGGAACTGGCAGGGTGCCAAGGGCACGGTGCTGGGCTACTACCAGTTCGACGCGGCGGCGATCAAGGTGAGCGCCATGACGCCCGCCGAGCGGGCGGAGTTCGCCACGGCGTTCGGGCAGAAGGTGTTCCCGCAATACCGGGAGAACGTGGAGAAGTCCTTCTCCGTCGCCTGGCACCGGGTGCAGTACAACATGGGCGGCTGGGCCGAGTGGGACGAGGACGGACGGCGCACCGCCTACCCGGTGCTGTGCCAGCCGGCCGGACGCATCTACCTGGCCGGCGAGCACCTCAGCTACCTGACGGGCTGGCAGGCCGGCGCCATCGAGTCGGCGTGGCTGCAGATCGCCAAGCTGCACCGCCAAGCCAGTGCGTGACGTGGCGGCGCGCCTGATCGCGGGATACGCCCTTGCCGGCCTGTTGCTGGCCGGACCCGTGCAGGCGGCCGACCCGGTGGGGGAGGGGCTGTTCGTCGCCAACTGCTCGGCCTGCCACCAGCGCAACGGCCAGGGCATCCCGCAGGCGTTTCCCGCCCTGGCCGGCGACACGCTCGTGCAGGACGACCCCCGGCGGATCACGGCGGTGCTGCTGAACGGCCGGGGCGGGATGCCGGCGTTCAAGTCGCAGCTCACCGACGAGCAGATCGCCGCCGTTGCGTCCTATGTCCGCGGCGCCTGGGGCAACCACGCCGACCCGGTGCCGGCCAGCCTCGTCACGGTGGCGCGTGCCGAGGCCGCCCGGTCCGTGGTGGACCGCACCCTGCAAGCCCATTGAACGGAGGACATCGTGCCCCGCCATCCCGCGTCGGCCCTCGCGGCGCTCCTGCTGCTCACGTCAACTGCCGTCACCGGCGTGCGGGCGGAGGACGTCATCCGCCATCCGTTGTCGTCGGATTTCCCGATCCTGTCCGCGGCCGAGATCCCGCCCGGCAAGACCCTCGTCCTGCTCAGCGGGGCGGGCGCCCCGGTCAGCGATCCCGCCGCCCCCGCCCGCCGCCTGGCGGCCTACGGCGACACCCGGACGCAGACGGTCGGCGCGCTGACCGCCATCGCCGGCACGCTCAAGGGCTTGGGGTTGACGCCAGGCGACGTGGTGAGGATGACCGTGTTCCTGGCCGGCGACCCGGCCAAGGATGGGCGGATGGACTTCGACGGCTTCATGCAGGGCTACCGCCAGTTCTACGGCGGGCCGGAGCAGCCCCGGCTTCCCACCCGCTCCGTGGTGCAGGTCGCGGGCCTCGCGAACCCCGGCTGGCTCGTGGAGATCGAGGTCACGGCGGTCCGGCCATAAGCGCCCGGTCTCGAGACCCATCCTCGCCGCAGCGGGGAAAATAGAGCCTGAACGTCGTGCCCACGCCCGGCTCCGAGTCGATGCGTACGTGGCCGTTGGACTGCTTGACGAAGTCGTGCAGCATCGACAAGCCCAACCCGGTGCCCCGGCCAGTCGGCTTCGTGGTGAAGAACGGGTCGAAGGCCTTGGCAGCCACTTCCGGTTCCATGCCGAAGCCGGTGTCCGTCACGGCGATGGCCACGTACTGGCCAGCCGACACCCCGCCATGCGTCTCGGCGTACGCGGCGTCGAGCTGGGCGTTCGCGGTCTCCACCCTGAGCCGCCCGCCGTCCGGCATGGCGTCGCGTGCATTGATCGCGAGGTTCAGGACGGCGTTCTCAAGCTGGTTGGAGTCGCACAGCACCGGCCAAAGCGCGTCGTCGAGCGCCATCTCCAGGCTGATTGCCGGGTCCAGCGCGCGCCGCAGCAGGCATTCCATCCCGGACAGCAGCCGGTTCGCATCGACCGGGTTCGGACCCGGTGGCTGCGGCCGCGCAAACGTCAGCAGCCGCTGCGTCAGCGCCGCCGCGCGCTCGGCCGACGCCATCGCCATCGCCGCGTAACGCTCCATCCCGTCCGTCCGCCCGGCGGCGATCCGGAGCTGCAGCAGCTCAAGGTTGCCGATCATCCCGGTCAGCAGGTTGTTGAAGTCGTGCGCGATGCCGCCGGTCAACTGGCCGACCGTGTGCATCTTCCGCGACTGCCGCAACTGCTCCTCGGCGCCCGCCAGCGCCTTCTCCGCCGTGACGTCCCGCCCGCTGGCAAAGACAAGACCGTCCTCGGAAGAGACCACCCAGGCGACCCAGCGGGTCGAGCCGTCCTTGTGCCTCATGCGGCATTCGCCGGGCAGCAGGCTGCTTTCCAGGCTTGCGCCATGATCCTCCGGGTCAACGAAGTCGAGAGGGTGACGCCCCAGCAGATCGGTCGGCTGCCAGCCCAGAAGCCGGGTCCAGGCCGGGTTGGCCGCACGGACGGTGCCCTGCCGGTCGCAAACCAAAAGCAGGTCCTGCGAGCAGCGCCACAAGGGGCCGAACAGCGCCTCCATCCGGTCGGTCCCGGTCAGGATACGGCTGGGTCCAAGCCCGCCGATCCGTTTGGCCTTGCGGCGCAACGCACCCTTGGTGCTAGAAGGCGAAAGGGTCCAGTGAAACAGGCCGGTCATCGTCACCCTCGCCAACAGCATCGTCGGTAATCAACTTATCGTGATAATACCTCGGGGCTGCCGATGTTCAACAGGGTTAACGCGGTCCTGACAAAACATGATGCTGGGCCATGCCTCTGGGCGGGTCAGCCCGCCATCCCGTCCGTGCCGGCGCCGCAGATGACGGCGCACACCCGCTCGCCCGGCGCGGGCCGGTAAGCGCCCGTGAGCAGGGCCGCCACCGCGGCGGCCCCGCCCAGCTCGGACGCGACACCATGCTCGAACCACAGCCAGGCGGCGGCCTCCCGCATCGCCGTGTCGGACACGAGCACGACCTGCTCGACGTGCCGCTGGATGATGCCGAAATTGAGCGGGTCGGTGCTGCGCGGCGCAAGCGACCCGGCGGTGGTCGTGATGCGGTCCAAGAGCGCCGGGCGCCCGGCCTCCAGGCTGCGCAGCAGGGTGGGAGCGCCCTCCGGCTCGACGCCGACGATGCGGATGCCGGGCTTGGTGGCGCGGGCGGCCGTGGCGATGCCGCTGATCAGCCCGCCGCCGCCGACCGCGACCAGCAGGGTGTCCACCTCCGGCGCGGCGTCGAGGACCTCGGTCGCGACCGTTCCTTGCCCGGCGATCACCATCGGGTCGGCGAAGGGATGGATGTAGGCCATGCCGCTTCGCGCCGCGTGGCGCAGCGCCGCCGCGTTGCTGTCGTCCCACGCTTCGCCCTCGACCACCACCTCGGCGCCCCAGGCCCGCAGCTTGCGCCGCTTCGCCTCGGGCGCGGTGACGGGGAGGAAGACCGTCGCAGGCGCCCCGGCGATCCACCCGGCATAGGCCACCGCCAGCCCGTGATTGCCGCCGGACGCGGTGACGACGCCGCGCGCCAGCGCCGCGGGGGCCAGCGCCAGGAGCGCGTTGCAGGCGCCCCGCGCCTTGAAGGAGCCGGTGACTTGCAGCGATTCGAGCTTGAGCACGAGCTGCGCCGCCACGGCCCCGTGCCCGCGCGCCGGGCCTGCCTCAAGCAAGGGCGTGCGCCGCACCCGCCCGCTGATCCGCTCCGCCGCCTGGCGCACGTCGTCGAGGGTGGGCACGCCGCCCGGCTGCCCGTCCATAGGCGGCCTCAGAGCTGCTCGGTGTCCAGGGCATACCCGGCGGCGCGCACGGTGCGGACCACGTCCAGCTCGCCGTCCCCGTTGATGCTCTTGCGCAGGCGCCGGATGTGCACATCGACGGTCCGCGGCTCGACGTGGATGTCCGGACCCCACACCGAGTTCAGCAGCTCCTCCCGCGAGAACACCCGGCGGGGGTGCTGCATCAGGAACTCCAGCAGGCGGAACTCGGTCGGCCCCAGGTGGATCGGGCGGCCGTTGCGGTGCACGCGGTGGGCGGTGAGGTCCATGGTGATGTCGTGGAACACGTGCTGGCCGCGCACCGGCACCGCCCCGGCCCGGCGCAGCAGCGCCCGCATCCGGGCCAGCAGCGCGTCCATGTTGAACGGCTTGGTGATGTAGTCGTCGGCGCCGGTGTTCAGCCCGCGCACCGCGTCCTGGTCCTCCGTCCGCGCCGTCACCATGATGACCGGCAGGTCGCGGGTGGCCGGGCGGCGGCGGATCTGCCGGCACACCTCGATCCCCGACATCACCGGCAGCATCCAGTCCAGCAGCACGATGTCGGGCGCCGCCTCCGAGATGCGGGTCAGCGCCTCCTGCCCATCGACCGCCTCCTCGACGCGGAAGCCCTGCTTCTCCAGGTTGTAGCGCAGCATGGTCGCCAATGCCGCCTCGTCCTCCACCACCAGGACGTAGGGCTTGGCCAGGCTGGCCGGCGCGGGCAGCATCAGGCGGGACCCACGTCGTCGGGCAGGCGCACGGCGGCGAAGGCCGAGCCGTCGCTCTTTGGCCGTTCCTCCTGCAGCGGCTCGCCGGTGACGGCGTAATAGACGTGCTCGGCGATGTTGGTGGCGTGGTCGCCGATCCGCTCCAGGTTCTTGGCGATGAACAGCAGGTGCGTGCAGGGCGTGATGTTGCGCGCATCCTCCATCATGTACGTGACCAGCTCGCGGAAGATCGAGTTGTAGATCTCGTCGATGGCGAGGTCCGCCTGCCACGCCTGCCCGGCCTTGTCGGCGTCGTCCTCGCCGATGGCGTCGATCACGAGCTTCAGGTTCTCCTGCACCAGCCGCGACATGTTGGCGACGCCCGCGAGGCTGAACGGCAGGCGGTAATCGCCCAGCACGATGCTGCGCCGGGCGATGTTCTTGGCGTAGTCGCCGATCCGCTCCATCGCCGCGGTGATCTTCATGGCGCCGACGATCTGCCGCAGGTCGCTGGCCATCGGCTGGCGCAGTGCCAACATGCGGATGACGAGCTGCTCGGCCTCGCGCTCCTGCTCATCGACCTGCGCGTCCAGCTCGACGGCCCGGGTGGCGACGCCCACGTCCCCGTGCAGGATGGCGTCGGTGGCGAGCGCCACCTGGTTCTCCACCATGCCGCCCATCGCGGTCATCAGGCCGCGCAGGAGCTGCAGTTCCTGGCCGTAGCTTTTGACGATGTGCTGAGCCTCGGACATGGCGCCGTCTCCCCTCAGCCGAACCGGCCGGTGATGTATTCCTGCGTGCGCTTCTGTTTCGGGGAAGTAAAGAGCTGGGCCGCCGGCGCCACCTCCACCATCTCGCCGAGGTAGAAGAACGCCACCTGGTCGGCGCAGCGCGCCGCCTGCTGCATGTTGTGGGTGACGATGGCGATGGTGAAGTCGCGCTTCAGCTCGTCGATCAGCTCCTCGACCTTGAGCGTGCTGATGGGGTCGAGCGCGCTGGTCGGCTCGTCGAGCAGGATCACTTCCGGGCGCACGGCGATGGTGCGGGCAATGCACAGGCGCTGCTGCTGCCCGCCCGAAAGGCCCATGGCCGAGCCGGACAGCCGGTCCTTCACCTCGCCCCACAGCGCCGCCCGGGTCAGCGACCACTCGACGCGCTCGTCCATGGCGGCCTTGGGAAGCTGCTCGTGCAGCTTCACGCCGAAGGCGATGTTGTCATAGACCGACATCGGGAACGGCGTGGGCTTCTGGAACACCATGCCGATGCGGGAGCGCAGCGCGTTCATGTCCACCTCGGGCGCGAGCAGGTTCTCCCCGTCCATCAGCACCTCGCCCTCCGCCCGCTGCCCGGGGTACAGGCTGTACATGCGGTTCAGCACCCGGAGCAGGGTGGACTTGCCGCAGCCGCTGGGTCCGATCATCCCCGTGACCTGCCGGGCCGGCAGGTCGAGGTCGATGCCTTTCAGCGCCTTGTTGGTCCCGTAGTAGAAGTCGAGGCCGCGTATCGCGATGCGCGCCGGGTTGAGGGCATCGGACCGTGCGGCGGCGCCCGGCGCGGAGACGCTTGCCCTGGCGGGCTGCTGCGTCGGCAGGCTGTTGGCGGTCTGGCTCATGGGACCCTCACGACTTCCGCAGCACGAGGCGTGCGATGATGTTGAGCAGCAGGACGCTCACGGTGATGATCAGCGCGCCGGTCCAGGCCAGCGACACCCAGTCCTCGTACGGCGACCCGGCATAGGCGTAGATCGTCAGCGGCAGGCTCGACATCGCGTGCGTCAGGCTGACCGACCAGGTGAGGTTGCCGAGCGAGGTGAACAGCAGCGGCGCCGTCTCGCCCGCGATGCGCGCGATGCCCAGCAGCACGCCGGTGATCAGTCCCGACATGACGGAACGGTAGCAGATCAGCGTGATCATCTTCCACTTCGGCGAGCCGAGGCCCATCACCGCCTCCCGCAGCGTGTTGGGGATGAGCTGCAGCATGTCCTCCGTGGTGCGGACGACGATGGGGATGATGATGATGGCGAGCGATACGGCGCCGGCGATGCCCGAGAAGCCGCCGAACGGCAGCACCAGCAACTGATAGACGAACAGGCCGATCAGGATGGATGGCGCGGACAGCAGCACGTCGGACACGAAGCGCACCGCGTCCGCAAGGCGCGAGCCGCGGGCGTACTCGGCGAGGTAGGTCCCGACCAGGATGCCGATGGGCGTGCCGATGGCCGTGCCCAGCCCGACCTGGATGGCCGTGCCGACGATGGCGTTCAGCAGCCCGCCGCCGGAGCCGGGCGGGCGCGTGACCTCCGTGAACACGGCCGGCCCCATGGCCTGCAGGCCGCGCCAGAACAGGGTGAGCAGGATAGAGGCCAGGAACAGGAGGCCGAGCACCGTGCAGGCGACGGCAAGCCCGGTCATCACCCGGTCCCACCGGCGCCGGCGCCGGCCGAGGCGGGAAGCAGCCGCGTCGTCCTTCGGCGGCATGGCGGCCAAGGTCGCACTCATGCTCACGCCCCCTTGGCCCGCGGCCGCAGCAGCAGGCGGGAGATCGCCAGCACGATGAACGACAGCACGAACAGGATGAAGCCGAGCGCCAGCAGGGCCGACAGCTTGAGGCTGCCTTCGCCGGCCTCCCCGAACTCGAGCGCGACGATGGAGGCGATGGTGTTGCCGGGTCCGAACAGCGTGGTGGTGACGCGGTTGGCGTTGCCGATCACGAAGGTGACGGCCAGCGTCTCCCCGAGCGCCCGGCCGAGGCCGAGCATGATGCCGCCGACCACGGACGTGCGGGTGTAGGGCAGCACGACGCTCCGCATCACCTCCCACCGCGTGGCGCCGAGGCCGTAGGCGCTCTCCTTGTACACCGGCGGCACGGTGGCGAACACGTCGCGCATGGTGGCGGCGACGAAGGGGATGATCATGACCGCGAGGATCAGCGCGGCCGTCAGGATGCCGGTGCCGAACGGCGGGCCGGCGAACAGGAAGCCGATCAGCGGCAGGCCGCCGAGGCTGTCGATCACCGCGGGCTGCACGTATTGCGACATGACCGGCACGATGACGAAGAAGCCCCACATGCCGTAGATGATGCTGGGCACCGCCGCCAGCAGCTCCACCGCCGTGCCGACCGGGCGACGGAGCCACTCCGGCGCAAGCTCCGTCAGGAAGAAGGCGATGCCGAAGGCGACCGGCACGGCGAACACGATCGCGAGCACCGCGGTTACGACCGTGCCGTAGATCGGCACCAGCGCCCCGTACTGGTCGGCGACGGGGTCCCAAAGCTCCGTCCAGACGAAGGCCAGACCGAACTGCCGGAACGCCGGCAGCGCGCCGATGAACAGCTCGACGATGATCGCGCCGAGCAGCACCAGCACGAACACCCCGGCCAGGCGGCAGGCCCACTCGAACGCCGCGTCGCCACTTGCGCCGCCGGGCCGCCGCGTGGACGGGGCGGCACTGACGGCGGGGTGGGCGGAGCTGATGGCCTGCTGCACGGGGTGTTCCGTCGAAAAAGGGAAGAGCTGCTGCTTTGGCGCGGCTGTTGCGCCGCGGGCGGTCAGCCGCCCGGACCCTTGACCTCCGCCTTCCACGCGGCCCGGACCGCCGTCTGCACCGTGCCGGGCAGCGGGATGTACTCAAGCTCCTGCGCCAGCTTGCCGCCGTTCGTGTAGGCCCAGTCGAAGAACTTCAGCACGGCCGCGGCGCGGGCCGGGTCCTTCGGGTCCTTCGGCAGCAGGATGAAGGTCGGGGACACGATGGGCCAGCTCGTGGCGCCCTGCTGGTCGATCAGGCTGGCCGCGAAGTTCGGCGTGGACCAGTCGGCGTTCTGCGCGGCCGCGATGAAGCTCGCCGCGGTGGGGCTGACGAAGCTGCCGGCCTTGTTGCGGAGCTGGGTGGAGACCAGCTTGTTCTGCGTCGCGTAGGCGTTCTCGACGTAGCCGATGGCGCCCCGGATGTTGCGGACGGTGCCGGCGACGCCCTCGTTGCCCTTGGACCCGGTGCCGGCGGGGAAGCGCACGGAGGTGCCGACGCCGACCTTCTCCTTCCACTCCGGCGACACCGCCGACAGGTAGGACACCCAGACGAAGGTGGTGCCCGAGCCGTCCGCGCGGTACACCGGGGCGACCGCCAGGTTCGGCAGCGTGACGCCCTCGTTCAGCGCCTTGATCTTCGGGTCGTCCCACTTGGCGATCTTGCCGAGGTAGATGTCGGCCAGCACGTCGCCGGTCAGCTTGAGCTGGTTGTCGGCGACGCCGGGCACGTTGACGATGGCGACCACGGCGCCCATCACGGACGGGAACTGCAGCAGGTTGGCTTCTTTCAGCGCCGCGTCCGTCATCGGCGCGTCGGACGCGCCGAAATCGACCGTGCGGTTCTTGATCTGCGTCTGCCCGGCGCCGGAGCCGACCGACTGGTAGTTCAGTTGGACGCCAACTGCCTTCTGCGCCGCCTCCCCCCATTTCTGGTAAACCGGGTTGGGGAACGATGCCCCGGCGCCGGTGATCTGCTGCGCCGCCGCGGGGAACGCCATCGCGCACCCCAGCGCAGCCGTCACCAGCATCTTCGACATCACACTCATGCGGTTTTCCTCATCGGGGAACGGACGCCGCCATGGCCCCATGGCGCTGCAGGCCCGGTTGCGAACAGCCGCACCCTATGCCGCAACGGCGACGGGCATGTTGCAGATTTATGACGATTTGATGACAGAGCGCGCCAGATCTTGCGGCTATGTCCAATATAAGAGACGCGCCGCCGGCAGCCGCCGGGCCAGCGCGGCTTCGAGGGTGGCGCGCATCTCGGCCATCTGCTCCTTCGGGAACACCCACTTGACCGAGCCGAACTTGGTCAGCTTCCGCGTCCGCTGCGCCTCGTCCATCTCGAGCGGGCTGCCGGGATACCAGCCGGCGAGCACCTCCTTGGACTTCGGGGTGAAGCGGTGGGTGATGAGTTCGGCCGTGAGGTCCACGCCGGCGATGCCGTCGAGCGCCGCGGCCACGTCGGCGAACAGGCGGTCATAGGCCGCGGCCCAGTCCGGCACCCGCATGATGGGCGCCACCGTGAGGCCGACCGGGTAGCCCGCCCGGGCCACCGCGCGGAGCGCCGCGAGCCGGGCCGCCATGCGGGGCGCCCCGCCTTCATGCCGCTCGGCCGCCTGGGCGTTGACGGAGAAGCGGATGCGCGTCCGCCGGTTGTGGGGCAGGTCCAGCAGCGGCCCGACCGCGTCGAACTTGGTGGTGAAGCGGAGTTGCACAGGAGCTTCCCACGCGCCGAAATGCGCGATGCAGGCGGCGAGGCCGCCGGTCAGGTGCTCGATGGCCAGCGGGTCGGTGTAGCAGGAGCACTCGAACGTCGTGCCCTCCGCCGCGCGCTCCGGCGACAGGGAGGTGACGCGGCCCTGGCCCACGGCGGCGGGCAGCTCGGCCAGGATCTCCGGCAGGTTGGCGTAGGCACGGATGATCGGCGGCCCCGCGAGCGAGCCGGCGAGGTAGCAGTAGGCGCAATGCGCCGGGCAGCCCTCGGCCAGGTCGAACCGCCAATCGGCGCTGGGCGGGATCGGCTGGAGGCGCCGCCGGCTGGGGCTGGCGGTGACGACCGCCATGGTGGTCTTCGCATCGCGGTAGGCGTCCGGCAGGCCGCTCAGGCGGTCGCCAGGGAGGCGCACGACCGCGGCGCCGAGGGCGGCGGCGCGCTCCACCGCGGCAGCGCCGGACGGCCAGGCAAGCGCGGAGGGCGTGACCAGCACGCGGCGGGGAATCCAGGGACGGGGCATGGGAGGGATGTCGGGTGCGCGCCGCGATATGCCAGCCCGTGCAAGGCCTTACTGGCGTGGGACCGGGATCGGCTCAACGGGTGGCCGGGCGAAAAGCCGGGGCAGGCCGCTGAGCCAGGCGATGGCCGCGACCCGCGCCGGCTGCTCGATCCACCGCCTCGACAGGGCGGCGACGCCGACGATCAGGCACAGGACCAGGCCTATGGCGGCTGGCGTGGTGATGGCCATACCCCAGCCTTTCAGGTGGTCGATCAGGATATGGTGCCACAGGTACAGCGAGTAGGAGATCTCCCCAAGCCACACCACGGGCGCCGCGCCGAGGACGGCGCGCAGCGGACCGGCGGCGAGGGCGATGCAGAGCACGAGCG
>CAXTTB010000075.1:0-11022 GCA_964246905.1 uncultured Acetobacteraceae bacterium
TCACGCTGTCGTAGTCGCCGCACATGCCGGCGTCCGACTGGAACGCGGTGCCGCCGGGCAGGATCTGATGGTCGGCCGAGGGGCAATGCGTGTGGGTGCCGACCACGAGCGACACGGCGCCGTCGAAGGAATGCGCGTACGCCATCTTCTCGCTCGTCGCCTCCGCGTGGATGTCGGCCACCACCGCCGACACGCTGGCGCCCAGCTTGTAGCGCGCCAGCAGCTCCGCCGTGCCGCGGAACGGGCAATCCAGCGCGTCCATGAACAGCCGGCCCATGGCGTTCAAGACCAGCGCCCGCCGCCCGTCCGCCAGCACCGCCACGAACGACCCGGCGCCCGGCGTGCCCGGCGGGAAGTTCAGCGGACGGATCACCCGCGGCTCCTGCGCGATGTAGGGGATCAGCTCCCGCCGGTCCCAGGAATGGTTGCCGAGCGTGATCACGTCGGCGCCCGCGGCGAACATGGCCTGCGCCATCTCGGGCGCGAGGCCGAAGCCATGGCTGGCGTTCTCCCCGTTCACCACCACCAAATCCGCCAGCAACGCGGCGCGCAGCCGCGGCAAGGTGGCGGCCATGGCGTCCCGGCCGGACCGCCCGACCACGTCGCCCAGGAACAAGATACGCATGGTCAGTCCTTCGGAAACAGGAGGCCGCGCTCGGTCGCGACGGCGTGCAGCGGGATGTCATGCACGTCCGTGGCCACGGCGTCCACGCGCTGCGCCGTAAAGGCGCAGCCGATGGCGGTGCGTCCGGGCAGGCCGGCCAGCGTGCGGTCGTAGAAGCCGCCGCCGTAGCCCAGGCGCCGGCATGCGCCGTCGAAAGCCAGCAGCGGCACGAGCAGCAGGTCGGGCACCACGGGTTCGCCCACGGGCCGGACGGTGCCGAACCGTTCGCGGAGCAGCACGTCGCCGGGCCGCCAACGCTGGAAACTCAAGGGCTTGCCGCGCGCCGGCGTCACGGGAAGCGCGATTGGATGGCCCCGCCCGGCCAGGGCCAGCAGCAGAGGGCGGATGTCGATCTCGCCGGCCAGGGGCCAGAACCCGGCGATGACCGAGCCGGGCCGGAACCGCCAGCCCGCCAGGAGTCGCCCGGCCAGATAGACGCCGAGCGCCGGGTCTTGCCCGGCCCGGGCGGTGCGGGCCGCGGCGCGCTGCTGCTGCTTGCTATCGGACATGAAGGAATACGGAGCCGCCCTGGCCGTTGGCGTCGCACCCTCCCGAAGCCTGCTTGCGCAGGTGGGCGCCGGTTGCCATGACCACGATCACAGTAGAGCCAGCTCCCAAGGGAGTGCTTATTGGCCCCGGGGGTGTAGTACCTGACGCACCGGGCAGCCCCGCCTTGCCTACTTAGTGTCTCTCCAGCGTCGCTGCAATCTCCTCCGCGCGATCAGCCAGCGCCGACAGGCGGTCATTCAGAGCGCCGTCCTCCGCCATCACCGGCCTGGCCCGGCGCAGCGCCGCCATCTCCAGCTTCAGGTCGTGCAGCTCGTCCGCCATCAGCAGCGCCGCCTGCACCAGCAGCCGGGCCTCGCCGCTCTGGCTGCCAAGCGCCCTGATCCGGTCCATCCGCGACTCGACCTGCTCGGCCATGGCCTGCAAATGCTGCTCCTGCCCGTCCGCGCAGGCGACGGTGTAGGCGTAGCCGTTGATCTTCACGGTGAGCTGGGCCATGGCGGCGTCCTACTTTTCCAACGCGCTGCGCAGTTGCGCGATCAGGCCGTCGAGCCGGGCGGCGACCTCGGCCGCCACCGGGTCGGGCGCGTTGGCCTGCCGGGCGATGCGCGCCAGCGCCGCTTCCAGCCGCTCGGCTGGGTGGGCGGCCTGAACAGGCGCGATGCCCTGTGCGGTCTGGGCAGGTTGGGTGTCGTTGTCCATGGCTCTGTCCCGGGGCTTCGTTCCGACTTGAACAGAAAGCGTGTAACCGCTTGAACGTCAAGCATGTTAAAAATCGGTCACGGCTGATGCACCTTGGCCGGGCTATGGGCGCGTGGCATGACGCGAAGGCCCTTAAGTTCCCATGAGGAACGAAGGGGCGTGTCTCCGGAGCCAAGCGCGGGGTAAAAATGTCTGATTACAAACTTCACTACTTCCCGGAGTCGGGCAACAGCTACAAGCTGGCGCTTATGCTGACGCTGTGCGGGCAAGGCTTCGAGCCGGTCTGGACCGACTTCGGCAGCGGCGTCACCTGGACGGCGGAATGGCGGCGGACCGTCAACGCGATGGGCGAGATCCCGGTGCTGGTGGAGGACGGCGTCACCCTGACGCAGACCGCCCCCATCCTCCTGCGCCTGGCCGACAAGTTCGGGCGGTTCGGGGGGTCGAACGACGGCGAACGCTTCGAGGTCCTGCGCTGGCTGTTCTGGGACAACCAGAAGCTCAGCGGCTACATGGCGACGTACCGCTACCGGCGCGCGTTCATGGAGAACTCGGACCCGCATGTCCTGAAGTTCTTGAAAGCCCGCGTCGATGACTTCCTCAAGATCCTGGAAGCGAGGCTCAGCGAGTCCGCGTTCGTGGCCAGCGGCCAGCCGACGGTCGCGGACCTGTCGATGACCGGCTACCTGAGCTTCCCGCCGAACGAGAGCGGGTACGACTTGCGGGACAGCCACCCGGCGATCCACGCCTGGCTGCAGCGCCTCGCCGCCCTGCCCGGCTGGGCCGCGCCTTACGACCTCCTGCCGGGGAAGCGCCTGCGCTGCTACGTGTAGAAGGCCTGCCCCCGGCCGTCGTCATCCACGGCCTGCCGCACGGCCGGGCGGCGCTGCGGCCTGGGCGTCCGATCACCCTGCTCTCCGCGCCGGGTGCGCCGTCCTACGGCGGCGCGGCCTGGTGGCGTGCCCTGGTTGCCCTGCTGCGGGCCGAGTTCCCCGGGCTTGATCCACCCGACGTGCTGGACTGCGGCGACGCGCCGGGCCGCGCGCTGGAGGCGCTGAGCCTCGGCTGCCGCATGGTCGTCCTGCGGCCCGGCCCGGCCTTCGCCGACATCGCCGGGCGCGCGGCGGCGCAGGGCGCGCTTCTGCTCGCGGAGCCGCCGAAAGCGTTGGATCTGGATGATCGTGGGGCCTTGCGGCGCCTCCCCGTCTGGCTTGGCGTGACAGCCGCGCGCCCATCGGCTAAGCCGCGCGAAAGCGTGCAGCGGATGGGGGCCACCATGGAAGTCACATCGACCGTCAAAGCGATCCTGAGCCACTACGAGAGCGACAACCCCGGGACCAAGGCGAACCTGGCCCGTATCCTCATGCAGGGCCGGCTGTCCGGCACCGGCAAGATGGTGATCCTGCCGGTCGATCAGGGCTTCGAGCACGGCCCGGCCCGCTCCTTCGCGCCGAACCCGGCGGCCTACGACCCGCAGTACCATTTCCGCCTGGCGCTCGCGGCCGGGCTGAACGCCTATGCCGCGCCGCTCGGCATGATCGAGGCCGGGGCGGGCACCTACGCCGGCGCGCTGCCGACCATCCTGAAGGTGAACAGCAGCAACAGCCTGGCGACCGAGAAGGACCAGGCCGTGACCGGATCAGTCGCGGACGCGCTGCGCCTCGGCTGCTCGGCCATCGGCTTCACCATCTACCCCGGCAGCGAGTACGCCTTCGCCCAGATGGAGGAGCTGCGGGAGATGGCGGAGGAGGCCAAGTCCGTGGGCCTCGCCGTCGTGGTATGGAGCTACCCGCGCGGCCCGGCGCTCGACAAGGCGGCGGAGACCGCGGTCGATATCTGCGCCTACGCCGCGCACATGGCGGCGTTGCTGGGCGCGCACATCATCAAGGTGAAGCCGCCGACCGCGGTGGTGAGCCTGGAAGCGGCGAAGAAGACCTACCAGACCCAGGACATCGACATCTCGACCATGGCCAAACGGGTCGCCCACGTGGTGCAGTGCTGCTTCAACGGGCGGCGCCTCGTCGTGTTCTCCGGCGGCGAGACGCGCGGCGACGTGGACAGCATCCTCGAGGACATCCGCGGCATCCGCGACGGCGGCGCCAACGGCAGCATCATCGGCCGCAACACCTTCCAGCGTCCGGAGGCAGAGGCGCTGTCCATGCTCGGCAAGATCATCGACCTCTACCTCGAAGCTTGAGTGTTGGCCCAAGTGGGCGGGCCGGACCCGTGCCGGCTCTACCTCGTGACGCCCACCACGGCCGGGCCAGGGTTCGCCGACACGCTCGCTCGCGCCTTGGACGCGGGCGACGCGGCGGCGGTGCAGCTCCGGCTCAAGGAGGCGGATGACGATGCGTGGCGCCGGGCCATCGACGCGCTGCGCCCGGTGGCGCAGTCCCGCGGCGTCGCCTTCCTGCTGAACGACCGGGCGGACCTGGTGCGCGGCACCGGCTGCGACGGCGCGCATGTCGGGCAGACCGACATGGCGGCGCCGGAAGCGCGCAAGCTACTGGGCGACGGCCTCACGCTGGGCGTCACCTGCCACGACAGCCGCGACCTCGCGATGGAGGCTGGCGAGGCCGGCGCGGACTACGTGGCGTTCGGCGCGTTCTTCCCGACCACGACCAAGGACGCCCCGACCCGCGCCGACCCCGAGCTGCTCGCGTGGTGGGCCGAGCTGATGGAGCTGCCCTGCGTCGCCATCGGCGGCATCACGGCCGAGAACTGCGCGCCGCTGGTGCAGGCCGGCGCCAACTTCCTCGCGGTGGTGGGGGCGGTCTGGCAGCACCCGGACGGGCCGGCGGCCGGGGTCCGGGCGATGAACGCCGCGATCACCGCCGCACGCTGACGGGCGATCCCTGACGGTGGCTGCCCGACGAGCTGCTGCCGTCGCGCCCCGGTTTCCGGAGCTTCCCGAAACCGCCCGCCCTCACCCGCGACCGCTGCCGCCGCGCTCCCCGGTTTCCGGGTTCACGTCGGTGCTGCTCGGCTCCCCGGCGGGGCCAGTCACCTTGAGGCCGCAAGCGGTGAGGGCCAGGGCCATGAGCAAGATCACCAGGCGCACAGGAAGCGGAACCTCTTACCGCTAATGCGGGCCGTTGACGAAGCCGGGTTCCTCGGGGTTGACCCGGCTGGCCGGACTGGGCTGGATGCCGCCGGTGTAAACGCCGTCGGTTGGCTGCCTGTTGCACGAGATGGGCAACGCGAACGCGATCCCGGCCAGGAGCGCGGCGTTGCGCAGGCCATGCTTCATCCGGTCCTGCAGACCGTGGCGATGCGGCATGGCCGGTTTCATTGGACCGGCAGGCCTTCGCGGGTCATCGGGCCGTGCTCCACATCGGTGAAGCCGCGTCCGAGAGGGGGCGCCCGGTCCGGAAGGCTGGACTGGATGCCGCCGGTCTCCGGGCTGCCGCCGAGGCCGCAGGACGCAGGCAACACGAGCGTCACCCCGGCCAGCACCGCCGCGTTGCGGACGGCACGCTTGATTGCATTGCACATCCCCCGGCAACGCCGCATGGCAGGTTGCGTTCCGCTCAGCAGGCGTTGCCGCGCAGCGTCCAGGCCAGCACGCGCCCGTCACCGACCTCGAAGGTCGTCTCGCAGCGCTCTTCGGTGATCTCGGTCGGGAAGCCGCCGTAGCCGCCGTAGCCGCCGTAATAGCCAAGGCCCGGGCCGAAGCCTCCAAAGCCGCCGAACCCACCAAAGCCGCCGAGGAACGGGCCTCCATCGATCACCTCGGCGCGCCGATCGACATAGGCCAGGAACTTGCGGCCACCCGTCTCGTAGGTGCGGGACGGAACGCCGAGCCGGCGCACCAGCTCGGCCTCCGGCTGGCCCAGGAGCGTCGCCAGGAACGCCGGGCGGTTGAAAGCGGGCGCGCAGCCGGCCAGGGCGGCGCCGAGCAGCAGGAACAAAACAGGTCTCATCCCGTATCAGTTGGCTGCGGCGGCCCTCGTTTCAATCGGTCAGCCAGAGGACCTGGCCGATGCGGTCGGCACCCCCGGCCAGCATCGCCAGGCGGTCGAAGCCGAGCGCGATGCCGGACGATGGCGGCATCCCGTGGCGGAGGGCGGCGAGGAAATCCTCGTCCAGCGGCCAGTCCGGGCCGTACAGCGCGTGGCGCCGGGCGCGGTCCTCGGCGAAGCGCGCTGCCTGCTCGTCCGCGTCGGTCAGTTCTTCAAATGCGTTGGCGAGTTCCATGCCGCAGACGAACAGCTCGAAGCGCAGCGCCACGCGCGGATCCGCCGGGTCGCGCCGGGCGAGCGCCGCCTGGGCTGTGGGCCAGTGGGTGAGGAAGGTGGGATGCGCCCGGCCCAGATGCGGCTCGACCCGTTCCAGCAGCAGGCGGAAGAACAGGTCGTCCCAGGTCTCATTGGGGCGCAGCGCCGCCCCGGCGCTCCGGGCCAGGCCGGCGGCGTCACCGGCGGTGCCGAGCACGTCCGCCCCGGCATAGCGGGAGAACGCCTCGGCGACCGTCAGGCGCTCGAAATCGGCGAGGCTGGTCTCGATCCCGCCGCTGGTCACGACGGGCGGCAGCACGGCGCGGAGCAGGGCCGCGGTTTCGTCCATCAAGCCGTTGAAATGGAGGCCGGGGCGATACCATTCCAGCATGGTGAACTCGGCGGCATGGCGGGCGCTGCCCTCGCCGTCGCGCCAGACCCGGGCGAGTTGGAACACCGGGCCGGCGCCGGCGGCGAGCAGGCGCTTCATGGCGAACTCGGGGCTGGTGTGCAGCCACAGCGCGCGTCCGGCGCCGTCCGGGCCGTGCACCGTGGTGCGGAGCGCGCGGAGATGCACCTCCTCGCCCGGCGCCGGGACCGCGTAGGGCGTCTCGACCTCCGTGTAGCCGCGGGCGGCGAAGAAGGCGCGGGTCGCCTGCGTCAGCAGGGCACGGCGGCGCAGGAAGGGCATCCGGTCAGCGAGGCTGTCGGGGTGCCAGGAGGGGAGCGGCATGGGGGTGGTGTAGCAGGAGCGGTTCAGGGCCGCATGGCAAAACCGGGCCGACTCGATGAGCTGCTCAGCCGGCCCGGTCAAAGCTTTGATCCCGCACTAGTAGCGCGCTACCATTGAAGCAGTTGAGGACGATGTGATGCCGCGGGCGTCTCGGACAGACGGGCTTGATAAGTTCCAACGCTATCGCGCGTCGCGGCGGGCAAGCGGGATGAAGCTGCTGCGCGTGTGGGTCCCCGACCTGCACGCTCCCGGATTCCGGGACGAGGCGCGCCGGCAAGCCCTGATCTTGCGGGGCGCCCCGGAGGAGGCGGACGCTCTCGACTTCATCGAGGCTGCGATGGCCTGGGATGATGCCGGTTCGTGAAGCGAGGCGATCTGATCACCGTCGCGGTGAGCGGCGACTACGGCAAGCCTCGTCCCGCCCTCGTCATTCAGTCAGATTTCTTGGCGGAGACTGACAGCGTCCTGGTCTGCCTCCCCACCACCACGTTGCGCGACGCGCCGCTTCACCGACTGTCCTTGCCGACTGGAGACGCGACCGGCCTACGGCAGCCGTCACAGGTGACGGTGGAGAAGATCGCGGCTGTCCGCCGCGAGCGGTGCGGTCCGCCGATTGGTCAGGCCGATAATGCATCCCTCCTGGCCCTCGGACGGCTGCTGGCCTTCTTCGTCGGCATCGCGGACTGAACGCCCGGTTTCCTGGAACGCAACATGGACGCCAGGTTTGACACCCGGGACGCCCGGGCTATGTCTCGCCCATGGGATCATTGCCGGCGCTGCCCGAGCCGTTCGCGTCCTGGTTCGCCCGGCGCGGCTGGACGCCCCGGCCGCACCAGTTCGCCATGGTCGCGGCGGCGCGGGCCGGGCAGAGCGCGCTGCTGATCGCGCCGACCGGGGGCGGCAAGACCTTGGCCGGGTTCCTCGCCAGCCTGATCGACCTCGCCGCCGCCCCGCGCGCCGGGCTGCACACGCTGTATGTCAGCCCGCTCAAGGCGCTGGCGACCGACATCGCCCGCAACCTGCTGGCGCCCGTGGAGGAGATGGGGCTGGCCATCGCGGTCGAGACGCGCACCGGCGACACCCCGGCCAACCGCCGCAAGCGGCAGAAGGAGCAGCCGCCCAACTTCCTGCTGACCACGCCGGAAAGCCTGGCGCTGCTGCTGTCGCAGGCGGACGCGCCGCAAATGTTCGCCGGGCTTTCGACGGTGGTGATCGACGAGGTGCACGCGCTGGCCGGCACCAAGCGGGGGGACCAGTTGGCGCTGTGCCTGGCGCGGCTCGGGTCGCTGGTGCCGGGCCTGCGCCGGGTCGGCCTGTCGGCGACGGTCGCGCACCGGCAGGCGCTGCTGGACTACGTGGGCGCGGGCGCCGTGCCGGAACTGATCGAGGTGGCGCAGGGCGCGCCGCCGGCCCTGTCGATCCTGCTGCCGGACGGGCGGCTGCCGTGGTCGGGGCACATGGGCCTGAACAGCGCGTCGGCGATCCTGGAGCGGATCGGCGCGCACCGCATGACCATCGTGTTCGTCAACACAAGGGCGCAGGGCGAGCTGCTGTTCCAGGCGCTGTGGAGGATCAACGCGGACACCCTGCCCATCGCGCTGCACCACGGCAGCCTGGACATCGGGCAGCGCCGCAAGGTGGAGGCGGCGATGTCCGCCGGGCAGTTGCGCGCGGTGGTGGCGACCTCCTCGCTCGACCTCGGCATCGACTGGGGCGGCGTTGACCTGGTGATCCAGGTGGGCGCGCCGAAGGGGGTCAGCCGGCTCTTGCAGCGCGTCGGCCGGGCGAACCACCGGATGGACGAGGCGTCGCGTGCCATCCTGGTCCCAGCCAACCGATTCGAGCTGCTGGAATGCGAGGCCGCCATCGAGGGCGTCGCGGCGCGCGAGCAGGACGGCGACCCGCCGCGGCCCGGCGGCTTCGACGTGCTGGCGCAGCACCTGCTGCTCATGGCGGCGGGCGCCCCGTTCCATCCGGACGCGATGTATGACGAGGTGCGCCGGGCCGCGCCCTATGCCGGCCTCCTGCGGGCGGACTTCGACGACGTGCTGCGCTTCGTGGAGGACGGGGGCTACGCGCTGGCGGCCTATGACCGCTACCGCAAGCTGTTCCGCGACGCCGACGGCCTGGTGCATGTCCGGGGCGAGCGGGTGGCGCGCATGGCGCGGATGAACCTCGGCACCATCGTGGAGGCGCCGCTGCTCAAGGTGCGGCTGGCCGGGCGCGGCGGCGGGGCGCTGGGCGAGGTGGAGGAGAGCTTCGTCAGCATGATGGTGCCCGGCGACACCTTCATGTTCGCCGGCCGCCTGCTGCGCTACGTGAGGATCAGGGAGACCACGGTGGAGGTCGCGGAAGGCGGCAGCGGCGAGCCGATGGTGCCGGCCTATGCCGGGTCCAAGTACCCGCTGACCTCGAACCTCGCGGCCCGGGTGCGCGCCATGCTGCACGATCCCGCCGCCTGGTCGCACTACCCGCCCCAGGTGCGCGAGTGGCTGGGCCTGCAGACCGAGCGGTCGCAACTGCCGGGGACCGACGACCTGCTGGTGGAGACCTTTCCCCGCAACGGGCGCTGGTTCCTGGTGGCCTACTGCTTCGAGGGCCGCAACGCGCACCAGACGCTCGGCATGTTGCTGACCCGGCGCATGGAGCGGTTCGGCTGCGGCCCGCTCGGCTTCGTCGCGACGGACTACGTGATCGCGGTGTGGTCGGCCTACGAGCCGGGCGACGTGGCCGGGCTGTTCGAGCAGGACATGCTGGGCGACGACCTGGAAGCCTGGATGGCGGAAAGCAGCATGTTGCGCCGGACGTTCCGGAACGTCGCGGTGATCGCCGGGCTGATCGAGCGCAACCACCCGGGCCAGGAGAAGAACCGGCGGCAGGTCACGGTGAACAGCGACCTGATCTACGACGTGCTGCGGCGGCACCAGCCGGACCACGTGCTGCTTCGCGCGACGCGGGCGGACGCGGCGGGGGGCTTGACGGACCTGGGCCGGCTGTCGGGGATGCTCGGGCGGGTGGCGGGCCGGGTGCGGCACGTGCGGCTGTCGCGGGTGTCGCCGCTGGCGGTGCCGGTGCTGCTGGACATCGGGCGGGAGACGGTGCGGACCGCCGGGGGCGAGGACGCGCTGCTGGCGGAGACGGAGGCGCTGGTGGCGGAGGCGACCGGCGACGCGCCGTCCAGCACCGCGCCGATGCGGGTGCATCCGGTGCACCGCGCCAACTTGGCGATCCTGCAGCGCAAGCCGCGCAATCAGAGAGAGCGGTCCGCGTGACGGCGGCGCCGCTGCACTTCATGGGGGAGCGCCTGATGCTGGACCCGCTGGGCGGCGTGGCGGGGCCGGCGGCCGGGCTGCTGGCGGTCGCGGCCCGGCCCCTGGAGCAGGGGTCGGCCGGGGCGGGGCGCGGGCAGTTGGTGCCGCCCTGGGACACCAGGGTGACGCTCGACCGGCTGGCGGCGCTGATGCGGCGGTGGCAGCCGCGCACCGTGGTGGCGCTGGGCGACAGCTTCCACGACCCACGCGGGTCGCTGCGGATGACGCCGGGCGACGCGGCGCGGCTGCGTGGCCTGACCGAGGCGGCGGCGTTCGTCTGGGTGCTGGGCAACCACGACCCGGCGCCGCCGGACGGGCTGGGCGGCCACGCCACGGAGGCCTGGACCGCAGGCCCCCTGGTGTTCCGCCACCAGGCCGAGCGCGGCGCGCAGGGCGAGCTGTGCGGCCATCACCACCCCAAGGCCAGCATCGCCACCCGCGCCGGCGCCGTGACCCGGCCATGCTTCGTCGCCGACCCGCGCCGGCTGATGCTGCCGGCCTTGGGCGCCTACACCGGCGGGCTGGACGTGGCGCACCCGGCCATCGCCGGGCTGTTCCCGCGCGGCGGCCGGGCGTTCCTGCTGGGGCAGGACCGGCTGTTCAGCTTCACCCTGGCGCAGGCCGCCGCCCATGCCCGACCGCAATCCCGGCCATCACCGCGAGCCGGCGGCGATTGAAGGCCGCACTATGGACCCGTTGCTGAGACGACCCATTTAGAAGGGAGCGGATTTGGGCCTGGGGTCCACGGAGTCGGGGATGAGCAAGGGAACGGAGGGCGGGCCGCCTGTCATCGTGTGGTTTCGCCAGTACCTGCGGGTGCAGGACCACGCGGCGCTGCAAGCCGCGCTGGCGGGCGGACGGGCGGTGCTGCCGGTTTATGTGCTGGAC
>CAXTTB010000075.1:11032-11303 GCA_964246905.1 uncultured Acetobacteraceae bacterium
GTTCTCCTTCGCCCTGGCGCAGGCCGCCGCCCGTGCCCGCCCCTCAACGCGAGCCGCCGGCGATTGAAGGCCGCGCTATGGACCCGTTGCCGAGGCGACCCATTTAGAAGGAATCGGATTTGGGCCTGGGGTCCACGGAGTCGGGGATGAGCAAGGGAACGGAGGGCCGGTCGCCGGCCGTCGTGTGGTTCCGCCAGGACCTGCGGCTGGCGGACCACGCGGCGTTGCTGGCCGCGCTGGACGGCGGGCGGGCGGTGCTGCCGGTCTATGT
>CAXTTB010000076.1:0-11276 GCA_964246905.1 uncultured Acetobacteraceae bacterium
TGCACGGCAGTGATCACCACGCTGCCGGGGCGGTTGAGGGTCAGCGTCGCGACCTATCCCGGAACGGCGAGCTCGACCTCCGACATGCTCATACCAGCGGCCTTAACTGTTGACCCATGAAGGATGGGTCAACGGCCGCCGGCATGAGTCTTCTTTGGCGCGCCGCCGCCTGCCAACCCGGCGCGCGATACCAGCGTCCCAACGCGATGGAAGGGTCATCGCATCGGGCCGCTGGTATCATTCCCTGTCGGCTTGACCGGCGCCCGGGCTGGCCGGTCCCGGCATAACGGGACGGACAGCGCCACCCGCACGGCTGGCTTCCTGCCCGGTTCCGAACGGGGCCGCCCGGCGTCGCGCAGCCTCCCCCAGCACCTCCGACGTGTGTTCCCCGAGTGCCGCTGCGCCTCGGCGCAGCGTGCTGCCGTAGCTGCCGAACTTGATGGGCTGACGGACGAACCAAGTGCCGCCCTCGCCCTGGCGGGGCCGCATGGAGAACAGGCCGCGATCCCGGAAATGCGGATCGGCGGCAACTCCAGCGAGTTCGTTCACTGGCGACCAGGGAACTCCTGCAGCATCGAGCCGGGTGGCCCAGTTGCCGAGCCTGTCGCCCACCAGGGCCATGGCGATCCGCTCGCGCAGCTCCGCCGCGCGGCTGGCGCGTTGCCTGGCCCGGAGTTTGGCCAGAGCAGCAAGGCCGAGCACGCTGCACAGGGCGTGCCAGAAGCGGTCCTCGTGCGCGATGCTCAGGGAGAGCACCTTCCCGTCCTGGCAGGCGAACAAGCCGTAGGCAGGCTCGGCGCTGAAGTCGAGCGGGGGCAGGCCGTTCAGGGCCGGCCCGAGGAACGGCGTCATCCAGGACGCCAGGCCGTTGGCCATGGAGACGTCTATGCTGGTCCCACGGCCGGTGCGCCCGCGCGCGAACAAGGCGGATGCGATCCCCAGGGCCGCGAACATGGCGCCAGCCAGGTCGCCGTAGGGAACGGCAGGAAGGCCGCCGCTGCGGCCGACCAAGTGACCCGCCACGCCCTGGCACGAGAGGTCGTGCGCCGTCCGGTTGCGGTAGGGGCCGGACTGCCCGAAGCCGGAGATGGACGCATGGACCAGGCCCGGGTTGGCCGCCGCAAGCGCCGCGTAGCCGAGGCCGAGTCGATCCATCACGCCGGGCCGGAACCCCTCCAGAAGGACGTCGGCCGACCCGACGAGAGTCCTGAGATCATTTCTCCCGTCCCCGGACTTCAGGTCGATGCAGGCACTGCGCTTGTTGCGCGCCATGGACTCAACAGTGATGGAAACGCACGGGCAGGATCGCCGCCGTTGGGCCTCTCGACCAGGATGACATCGGCCCCGAGATCGGCCAGCAGCATGGTCGCGAACGGCCCAGGAAGTTGTTCGGCCAAGGACAGGACACGTACGCCTTCGAACACCCCCGCAAGGGCTGGGAAGGAGGTGTGCATCCCGGTTTGGTCGTCACCCGCCATGACGCCGTTCAGCGTTCTCTGACCTAAGAGTCAATCTAATTATAAATTCCGTCAGTCACAGGGCGGAGCACGTCGCGATCTGAGCATCACAGGGCGCCCCCGTGCCGGACCGCTCCGCGCCGAAAGACTCAACGTGCAGGGCAGGATCGTGGCGGAACCGTCGCCGCTGGGGTCGAGCGCATCAACATGGTCGGCCACCTGCCCTCAACCTGCCCGAAACCGTTGCTCGCGACCTGCTGCGACCCCGGCAAGCTCGTGTGCCACCAGCAACGAAACACCCTTGCACAGGTGTCCCCTTCCGTTGCTGCTCCCCAAGCCCCATCGCCTTTGACGCGGAAGCCCGGCAAGGGGCGAAGCTCGTTCAATGCCTTGTTCTATGGACACGACGGACATGACGGCCGCTCGCTGCAAATGTCGATGCGGAACCGCCATGAGCCACGCCAGGCTCAGGAGAGCCGCGGAAGCAAGAGGGACCAATCTCGATCTCCGACTGCCCATCAAGCGGCCCGCTGATCCTCGGTCATCATCCTGCTTCCCTTGCCGGCGATCATGGTCGCCGGCGTGTTGGTGTTGCCGTAGGTTGTGGTCGGCATCACCGAGGCGTCGATCACCCGCAGCGATTGCAGGCCGATGACCCGCAGCCTCTCGTCCACGACGGCGCGCGGGTCGGACGGCAGGCCCATCTTGGCCGCTCCCACCGGGTGGAAGATCGTGGTGCCGATATCGCCGGCCGTGCAGGCGAGCGACTCCGGGTCGTCGCCCACGGCCGGCCCCGGTGGGTATTCGACTGGCGAGAACGGCTGCAGGGCCGCCTGGCGCATCAGGCGGCGAGTCACGCGGATGGCATCGGCCGCCACCTCGCGGTCCTCGTCGGTGGACAGGCAGGCGGGCGCGATGATCGGTTTGGCCGCCGGATCGGCCGAGCGTATCCGGACCGTCCCGCGCGAGGTCGGCTGCAGGTTGCAGGCCGCGACCGTGATGGCGGGCAACCGATGCAGCGGGTCGCCGAACTTGTCGAGCGACAGCGGCTGGATGTGGAAATGGAGGTTGGCCCTCTCCTCGTGTCGCCTTGGGGAGTGGGTGAAGATGCCGAGCTGCGACGGTGCCATCGTCAGCGGCCCTTTCTGGAACAGCGCGTATTCCAGGCCCATCAGCGCCCGGCCAACCAGCGAGTGGTAGGTCTCGTTCAGCGTCTTGATGCCGGCCCCCTGGTAGATCGCGCGTTGCTGCAGGTGGTCCTGCAGGCTGCGCCCGACCCCGGGCCTGTCGAGCACGGTGGCGATGCCGTGCTCGCCGAGCAGCTCCGCCGGGCCGACGCCCGACCGTTGCAGCAGCGCAGGCGACCCCACCGCGCCGGCGCAGAGCACGACCTCGCCCTTGACGCGGACCTCCTGACCCTGCCGCCCTGCACGTAGCGGACGCCGGTGGCCCGTGTGCCGTCGAACAGGAGCCGGTCCACGAGCACGCGGGTCTCAAGCCGCAGGTTCGGTCGCTTCAGCACCGGCTTTAGGAAGCCGCGCGCGGACGACCAGCGCAGCCCGCGCTTCCGGTTGACGTGGAAGTATCCGACGCCGGTGTTGTCGCCCGTGTTGAAGTCGGGCGTGGCCGGGATGCCCATCTGCACCGCGGCCTTCGCCACGGCATCCAGCACGTCCCAGCGCAGGCGCGGCGCCTCGACCCGCCATTCACCGTCGGCCCCGTGGTGCTCCGTCTCCCCGCCGAAATGGCTGTCGAGCCGCTTGAACACCGGGCGCACGTCGTCCCAGCCCCAGCCGGTCAGGCCGAGCTGGCGCCAGTGGTCGTAATCCTGCGCCTGGCCACGCATGGAGATCATGGCGTTGATGGCAGACGAGCCGCCGATCACCTTGCCGCGCGGATACCTCAGCGACTGGCCATTCAGCCCAGGCTCCGGCTCCGTCTCGAACATCCAGTCGGCCCGTGGGTTGCCGATGGCGAACAGGTAGCCGACCGGGATGTGGAACCAGATCCAGCGGTCGCGGCCGCCGCGCTCCAGCACCAGCACGCGGTTCGCCGGGTTGGCCGAGAGGCGGTTCGCCACGACGCAGCCAGCCGAACCCGCGCCCACGACGACGTAGGCGTACTCGCCATCGAGCCTCTAGACCGCGGACATGCCCGTTCCTCCCATTGCCGTCTGTTGCTGCTTCGGCCGGGCGCGTCAGCGGTTGCGGAAGACCGGCGCGCGCTTGGCGACGAAGGCGTTCATGCCCTCTTTCTGGCCCTCGGTGGCGAAGGCCGCCTGGAACAGCAGGCGCTCGTGGCGCAGCCCTTCGGACAGCGGGGCCTCGAACGCCCGGCTGACTGCCTCCTTGGCCATCTTCACCGCCGGCGCGTTGTAGCCGGCGATGGTGTGGGCCGCCTCCAGCGCCGTCTGCAGCAGGTCGCCGCCGGGGACGACGCGGGCGACGAGGCCGACCGCCTTGGCCTCCATCGCGCCGATGGTGCGGCCCGTGAGGATCATGTCCATGGCCAGCGACTTGCCGACGGCCCGCACCAGGCGCTGGGACCCGCCCATGCCCGGCAGGATGCCGAGCTTGATCTCGGGCTGCCCGAACTGGGCGTCCTCCGCCGCGATGATGAAGTCGCATAGCAGGGCCAGCTCGCACCCGCCGCCCAGCGCGAAGCCGGCGACGGCCGCGATGATCGGCTTGGACACGGCCCTGACCTTGTCCCAGGGTGCGAGGAAGTCGTCCATGTAGAAGTCGCCGAACGATTGCTCGGCCATCTCGGCGATGTCGGCGCCTGCCGCAAAGGCGCGCGGCGACCCGGTGATCACCACCGCGCCGACCTGCTCGTCCGCATCGAAGCGCTCCAGCGCCGCCAGCACCTCGATTGCCAGCTCCCGGCTCAGCGCGTTGAGGCTCTTGGGGCGGTTGAGGGTGATCAGGCCGACCCGGCCGCGCCGCTCGACCAGGATCGTCTGGTACACTGGCATCTCGGAGGCCGCGGCGCGCGGCGCCATCGGCAGCGTGGTCACGGCCTTCTCGGCCGGGGCAGCTTCCGTCGTCATCCCATCCTCCCGGTCCAAGGCTTCGCCCTGGTGCTATTCTGCAGCGATCCAAAGCCCCGCTGCGGGCGCGTCATCCTCGGACGCCACGTCGGCGCGCGCGTAGCCACCCCGTTGGCCCAGCAGCTCGGCGAGGATCTCCACCCGGTGCTCGTCCAGCGCAGGCGCCTGCGCGGCCGCCACATCGTTCACGGCGTCGTCGATGCGGATCGGGTTGCCCGCCGTCCGGATCGTCTTGCCGTCCTTGCTGCGCACCTTGACGATCATGTTGCGCGCCAGCAGTTGCGGATGCTCGAACAGCTTGTCGATCGTGTTGATGGGCGAGCACGGCACGCCGGCCTCGTTCAGGCGGTCGATCCAGTGCTGCATGGGCCGTTGCGACGTCGCCGCCTCGATCTGCTCCTGCATCGCGAGGCGGTTGCGGCAGCGCAGGTCGTTGGTCATGAACAGCGGGTCCAGCGCCAGCCTGGGAATGCCGAGCGCCTCGGCCATCAGCATGAACAGCGTGTCGTTGCCGGCCGCGATGATGAACCGGCCGTCCTCGGCGGCGAAGCTCTCGAACGGCGCGAGCGAAGGGTGGCTGTCGCCGGTCCGCGTCGGCACCTTTCCCTCGACATCGAAGCGGGCGAGCGCCGTCTCCATCAGGGCCGCCTGGCAATCGAGCATGGCGACGTCGATCTTGGACCCCTGCGCGTTCTGGGTGCGCCGGAACAGCGCCGCCACGATGCCGATGGCCGCGAACAACGCCGCCCCCAGGTCGCCGAAGCTGGTGCCGACCCGCGCCGGCGCCTCGCCCGGCCAGCCCGTCAGGCTCATGATCCCGCCCATCGCCTGCACCACCATGTCGTAGCCCGGCAAATCGCTGTACGGCCCGGTGTGCCCGAACCCCGAGATCGACGCATAGACGAGGTGCGGGTGCGTCTTGGCCAGGCGCTCCGCACCGTAGCCCAGGCGGTCCATCACGCCCGGGCGGAAGTTCTCGACCAGCACGTCCGCCTCGCTCAGCAGGCGCTCCAGGATGTCGCGGTCCCGGGGCGACTTGATGTCGAGGACGATGCTCTCCTTGCCGCGGTTGAAGCACATGAAATACGCGGAGTCCTCGTCGAGGAACGGCCCGAAGGCGCGGGTGTCGTCGCCCGTTCCGAACCGCTCGACCTTGATCACCCGGGCGCCCAGATCCGCCAGCACCATCGTGCAGTAGGGTCCGGAGAGCACGCGGGAGAAGTCGAGCACCGTGATGCCGGCGAGCGGGCCGCTCTTGCCTCCCGCCGCCGCCGTGCCTGGCCGGCCCAGGCCAGCGCCGCCCGTCACTGCGCCACCGGCATGGCGAACTCGGCTCCCTTGCCGATGCTGTCCGGCCACCGCTGCATGATCGATTTCTGCTTGGTGTAGAAGCGGACGCCCTCCTCGCCGTAGGCGTGCATGTCGCCGAACAGGCTGCGCTTCCAGCCGCCGAAGCCGTGCCACGCCATCGGCACCGGGATCGGCACGTTGATGCCCACCATGCCCACCTGGATGCGGCGGCTGAACTCCCGCGCGGCGTGGCCGTCGCTGGTGTAAAGGCTCACGCCGTTGCCGAACTCATGCGCGTTCACCAGCGCCACGGCGTCCTCGAAGGTCGCCACGCGGACGCAGGCCAGGACCGGGCCGAAGATCTCGTCACGGTAGATCGTCATCCCCGGCGTCACGTGGTCGAACAGCGTGGCGCCCAGGAAGAAGCCTGCCTCCCGGCCGGGCACCTTGAAGCCGCGCCCGTCCATGACGAGGGTGGCACCCTCGGCCACGCCCTGCTCGATGCAGCCGGTGATCCGCTGCCGGGCCGCCTCCGTCACGACAGGTCCCATCTCGACGTCCGGGACGGTGCCGTCATTGACGTGCAGCGTGCGCGCCCGGGCCGCCAGCCTGGCCACGACCTCGTCGGCGATGCCGCCGACCAGCACCGCGACGGAGACCGCCATGCACCGCTCGCCCGCCGAGCCGTAGGCGGCGCCGATCAGGCCATCGACCGCCTTGTCCAGTTCGGCGTCCGGCATGACCACCAGATGGTTCTTGGCCCCGCCCAGCGCCTGCACGCGCTTGCCGTGCCGTGCCCCGGTCTCATAGACATGGTTGGCGATGGGCGTGGAGCCGACGAAGGACACAGCCTGCACGTCCGAGTGCGCGAGCAGGGCATCGACCGCCTCCTTGCCGCCCTGCACGACGTTGAACACGCCGGCCGGGAACCCTGCCTCGTTCATCAGCTCGGCGAGCATCAGCGAGGGCGTGGGGTCGAGCGGGCTGGGCTTGAGCACGAAGGTGTTGCCGGCCGCGATCGCGACCGGGAACATCCAGGCCGGCACCATGACCGGGAAGTTGAACGGCGTGATGCCGGCGACGACGCCGAGCGGCTGGCGCATCGTGAAGTTGTCGATGCCGGTCGAGACCTGGTCGGTGTAGTCGCCCTTGAGTAGCTGCGGGATGCCGCAGGCGAACTCGATGATGTCGATGCCTCGCTCGACTTCTCCCCGCGCGTCGGACAGCACCTTGCCGTGCTCCGCGGTGATGGCATGGGCCAGCGCGTTCTTGTCCCGGTTCATCAGCGCGAGGAAACGGTTCATCAGCCGGGCGCGGCGGATCGGCGGCATGTCGGCCCAGGCCGGGAACGCCGCCCGCGCCGCAGCGACGGCCGCATCGACCTCGGTTGCGCCCGAGAGCAGGACCTGCCCCGAGACCACGCCCTTTGCCGGGTTGTGGACTGGCTGCGTCGGCGAGCCGGCTGGCGAGATGATCGCCCCGCCGACGGCGTTCCCGATCATTCCGACGGTGCCCTCGGCTGCAATCCTGGTCGAGATGTTCATTGTTCCGCTCCCTTGGTGAGGCCGCCCCGCGCGTTGCGGGACGGGCGCTCCGTTATCGTTGCAGGAGTGAGAAGAAACCGGCGGCGAACGTCCGCAGCGGCTCCCCGTTGCGCTCCAGCTTGGCCCGGAGGACAGCGCCCTCCCAGCCGATCCAGAAGAATGCCGCGAGCTGGTCGCAGTCGTGGGTGGGCGCGATCTGCCCGGCGGCCATCGCGCGGCGCAGGCATTGGGCTGTCCGCCGCTGCCAATCCGAGAAGACATCGACGAGCTGCGTCCTGAACGACTCCGGCAGCGCGTTCATCTCCTGGCCCAGGTTGCCGACCAGGCAGCCCCGCGCATAGCCGAAGCGGGCCATCCCGGCGTCGGCGCCGATGGTGAACTCCCGCATCCGGTCGAGCGGCGATCTGCTCTCGTCCAGGAACACCGTGTCCAGCCGCTTGGCGAAGTAGGCGGCGTAGCTGCCGATCAGCTCGGAGCCGTACGCCTCCTTGCTTCCGAAGTAATGGTAGAACGATCCCTTCGGCACGCCCAACCGTTGCAGGATCTCCTCGATGCCGGTGGCCGAAAACCCCTTCTCCGTCAATGCGACGACCCCCGCCCTGACCAGCGCGTCGCGGGTCTCGCTGTAGCCGCCGGCCGCCTTCGGCGGTCGGCCACGGCGGCGAGGGGCAGGCTGTATCTGCATGGCAAGAAATTAGACCGAACGTCTGCTAATGTCAACATGATCGCTGCGTGCTGCGGAGTTCGGCAACGGCCCGAGGCGGGTTCCAAGCCCTTCCCACCTCACGCGACGCGCACCACGACGCGGCCGCGAACCTCGCCTGCCAGGATGCGCGGCGCCATGCCGATGACCTCGTCGAGGCCAATGCATTGCGTCATGCCCGCAAGCCGGCCGCGGTCGAGGTCCTTTGCGAGCCGCGTCCAAGCCTCGGTGCGCAGCGGCACCGGGCACATCACGCTGTCCGCCCCCAGCAGCGAGACGCCGCGCAGGATGAAGGGCGCGACCGACCCCGGGAGGTCCATGCCCTGGGCCAGGCCGCATGCCGCGACGGCGCCATCGCGCCTGGTCTGCGCCAGCACGTTCGCGAGCGTGTGCGACCCGACGCTGTCGATTCCGGCCGCCCAGCGCTCCTTGCCGAGCGGCTTGCCGGGTGCGGACAGCTCGGCGCGGTCGATCACCTCGGACGCGCCCAAGCCCCGCAGGTAGTCGGCCTCCGACGCGCGCCCGGTGCTCGCGATCACGCGCCACCCGCGCTGCGCGAGCAAGGTGACGGCCACGGAGCCGACCCCGCCCACGGCGCCGGTCACGACCACCGGGCCGGCCTCGGGCGTCAGGCCATGGCGCTCCAGCAGCAGGACGCAGAGCATGGCCGTGAACCCCGCGGTGCCGATTGCCATCGCCTGGGCCGCGTCCATCCCGTCCGGGATGCGCACGGGCCATGCGGCGGGAACCCGGGCGAGTTCGGCGAACCCGCCGAAATGGCCCTCTCCCATGCCCCAGCCGGTCACCAGCACCCGGTCGCCGGGCCGCCACGCGGCACTCGTGCTCTCCTCGACCACCCCGGCCAGGTCGATGCCGGGGATCATCGGGAAGCGGCGGAGGATCGGGGCCTTGCCGGTCAGCGCGAGGCCGTCCTTGTAGTTGAGGGTCGAATGGCTGACCCGGATCGTGACCTCGCCGGGCATCAGGCCCACGGGGTCGAACTCGGCGATCCTGGCAGGCTGGTCCTTCTCGACGACGATTGCCTTCACGCGCGTGGCTCCTGGTTCGTTTGGTGATCCGAAGGGGTGGGGCGGGAAAAGGGCGGCTTGGATATCGACAAGCACCCTCGGGTCCTCGATCGTGGCGGGCGGCACGGGATCGCCGCCGTCCGCGATCGTCCGGATCAGGCCGCGCAGGATCTTGCCCGACCTGGTCTTCGGCAGCCTGTCCACGACGCAGACGTTGCGGAACGAGGCCACCGGGCCGATCTGCGCCCGCACCAGGGCGACCAGCTCGGCCGCGAGGTCGTGGTGGTCGGGGGCCGCGCCCGCCGTCAGCACCACCAAGCCGATCGGGACCTGCCCCTTGAGCGCGTCGGCGGCGCCGACCACCGCGCACTCGGCGACGCTTGGGTGCTGGGCCAGCACCTCCTCGATGCCGCCGGTGGCCAGGCGATGGCCGGCGACGTTCATCACGTCGTCGGTGCGGCCCATGATCCACACGTCGCCCTGCTCGTCGATGCGGCCGGCGTCGCCGGTGCGGTACCAGCCGGGGAACTCGGCGAGGTAGCTGCTGCGGAACCGCGCATCGTCGTTCCACAGCGTCGGCGCGCAGCCCGGCGGCAGCGGCAGGCGGATGGCGAGGTTGCCGACGGTCGCGCCCCTCGGCTGCTCGGCGCCGTTGTCGTCCAGCACGGCGACGTCGTAGCCCGGGCACGCGCGCCCGCCTGCGCCCACCTGCGTCGGCAGGTGCCCGGCCCCCCGCAGGCTGGCCGTGACCGCCCAGCCGGTCTCGGTCTGCCACCAATGGTCGATCACGGGACGGCCGAGCAGTTCGCCGATCCAGGAGGACGTCGGCGGGTCGCAGCGTTCCCCGGCGAGGTAGAGCGCCTGCAGGCTCGACAGGTCGTGCCCACGGACGAACCGCCCCTCCGGGTCCTGCTGCCGGATGGCGCGCAGCGCGGTCGGCGCCGTGAACAGCACCTGGACCCGGTGCTGCGCGCACACCCGCCAGAACGCGCCGGGATCGGGCGTGCCGACCGGCTTGCCCTCATAAACAACCGTGGTAAGCCCGGCGAGCAGGGGCGCATAGACGATGTAGCTGTGGCCCACGACCCAGCCCACGTCGGACGCGGTCCAGATCACGTCGCCCGGCTTCAGCCCATAAACCATGCCGATGGAGTTGTGCAGCGCCACGGCGTGGCCGCCATTGTCGCGTACGACGCCTTTCGGCTTGCCTGTCGTGCCGGAGGTGTAGAGGACGTACAACGGGTCCGTCGCGGCCACCGGGACAGGTGGGTGGGGTGCGGCCGCCGCTATGGCCGCCTCGAAGTCATGGTCCCGCCCGGGCAGCATCCGCGCTTCGAGCATCGGGCGCTGCAGGATGAGGCACGATTGCGGGGGCGCGGCGCTCATCGCGATGGCCTGGTCCAGCAACGGCTTGTAGGCGACGACGCGGTTGGGTTCGAGGCCGCACGAGGCCGAGATGACGACCCGCGGCCTGGCGTCGTCGATGCGCTTTGCCAGTTCCGGCGCGGCGAACCCGCCGAACACGACGCAATGCACCGCGCCGAGCCGCGCGCAGGCCAGCATCGCGACGACCGCGTCCGGCACCATGGGCATATAGACGATGACGCGGTCGCCTTTCACCACGCCCAGCGCCGCCAGCGCGCCGGCGAGCTTCGCGGTCCGGTCGCGGACCTCCCGGTAGCTGATGTGTTCGATCATGCCGGCCATCGGGCTGTCCCAGATGATGGCGGCCTGCTCGCCGCGCCCTGCCTCGACGTGGCGGTCCAGGCAGTTGACGCTCGTGTTCAGGATGGCCCCTGGCAGCCAACGTCCATAGGGCCCGGCCCCCGCATCGAAGACGCGATCCCATCGACGCTCCCATTCGATCCGGGCGGCCGCCGCCTCCCACCAGCCGGCGGGGTCGGCGCGCCACGCGCCGTAGATGGCGTCATAGCCAGAGTCGAGCGTCATCGGCGCCGTCCTTCCCCATCGGTGGTTGCGCTCGCGGGTTGGATCGAGGATCTCCGGGCAAGCGTTGACAGTTTCTAGACGGTCGGTCTAATAGCGATCCACGTTGTTGGCAAGGTCCTGAACACCATGGTTCGTCGCAGTCCAGCGCGGGGCGGCCGAGGCGTCCGATGCCGGCAGGCTTTGGGCAGGCTCGGCGCGGACTGGCCTTCGGCGGGCGGATCGAGATCAGGATGCAGGACGGCAGCGTGGTCGCCG
>CAXTTB010000077.1:0-11259 GCA_964246905.1 uncultured Acetobacteraceae bacterium
GTCACCTCGGCGCCCATGTTGCGGTAGAAGCTCGCGAACTCGATGCCGATGGCGCCGGAGCCGACAACCAGCAGCGACTTCGGCATGGCCGGCGGCACCATGGCCTCGCGGTAGGTCCAGATCAGCTTGCCGTCGCCCTCCATCCCCGGCAGTTGCCGCGCCCGCGCGCCGGTCGCCAGGATGATGTGCGGCGCGGTGAGCGTGGCGACCTCCTTGCCGTCCTTGGTCACGGCCAGGGTATGCTTGCCCGCAAGCTTCGCCAGCCCGTCGAACACCATGACCTTGTTCTTCTTCAACAGATGCCCGACGCCGCCCGCCAACTGCTTGGCGACCTTGCGCGACCGCGTCACGATCTTCGGCAGGTCGAACTGCACGTTGTCTGCGCTGAAGCCGAACTCGCCGAGGTTGTGCAGCATGTGGTTGATCTCGGACGAGCGCAGCAGCGCCTTGGTCGGGATGCAGCCCCAGTTCAGACAGATGCCGCCGAGGTTCTCCCGTTCCACGACCGCGGCCTTCATGCCGAGCTGCGCGGCGCGGATCGCCGCGACGTAGCCGCCGGGGCCGCCGCCGACGACGACGACATCGAATTTGCTTTCCATGAAATGATCCTAAAGCATGGGCTTACAGCATCAGGCTGAGCGGGTCCTCGATGATGCCCTTGAACACTGCCATCCACTCGGCGCCGAGCGCCCCGTCCGCCACCCGATGATCGACGCTCAGCGTGCAGGTCATCACGGTTGCGACCGCAAGCGCCCCGTCCTTCACCACCGGCCGCTTCTCGCCTGCGCCCACTGCGAGGATCGCGGCCTGCGGCGGGTTGATGATGGCGGTGAACTGCTTCACGCCGAACATGCCGAGGTTGGAGATCGAGAAGCTGCCGCCCTGGAACTCCTCCGGCTTCAGCTTGCCGGACTTTGCGCGGGCGCCGAGGTCCTTCATCTCGTTGCTGATCGCGGCCAGCCCCTTCTGGTCGGCCTTGCGCACGATGGGCGTGATCAGCCCGTCCGGCATCGACACGGCGACGCTGATGTCGATGTCGTCGTATAGGATGGTCGCATCCTCCGTGAAGGTCGCGTTCACCTTCGGAACCCGGCGCAGCGCCGCCGCGGCCGCCTTGATGACCAGGTCGTTGACCGAGAGCTTGAACGCGCCGAGGCCATCTTTCGGCGCCCGCCCGTTCAGGTCGGCGCGCAGCTTCAGCAACGCGTCGATCTCCATGTCCATCGTGACGTAGAAGTTCGGCACGAGCTGATGGCTTTCCAGCAGGCGCCGCGCGATGACCTTCCGCATCGTCGAGTTCGGCAGGACCTGGTGCGGCGCCGTCACCGGCACTGCCGCAGGCTTCGGCGCGGGCTTGGCTTCCGGCCGGGCCTGCGACACTGGCGGCGGGGGAGCCTCGGCCTCCCGTGCGCCCGCTTGCGCCTCGACCGGCGACGGCTGTCGCGCGCCCGGCGCCTGCCTTGCCTCGATATCGGCACGGACGATGCGCCCGTTCGGGCCGGAGCCTTTCAAGGAGGACAGGTCGATGTTGGCCTGCTTGGCCATCCGCCGGGCCAGCGGCGAGGCGAAGACCCGCTCGCCCTCATGCCCGGACGCGGGATCGTGGCCGTTGGCCTTCGGCGCAGACGCAGCAGCAGGCGCGGCCATCGGGGCCTGCGCCGCCGGAGGTTGAGCTGCCGGCGCCTGGGCCGGCAGCGTCTTGGGCGCCGGAGCCGCCGCGTCCTCCCCTTCCCCGGCCAGCACGGCAATCGGCTCGTTCACCTTCACCCCGGCGGTGCCGTCCGGCACGAGGATCTTGCTCAATACCCCCTCATCGACGGCCTCCACCTCCATGGTGGCCTTGTCCGTCTCGATCTCCGCGATCACGTCGCCGGCGCGCACGTCGTCGCCTTCTTTCTTCAGCCACCGGGCCAGCGTGCCCTCGGTCATCGTCGGCGACAGCGCCGGCATCAGGATGTTCGTCGCCATGCTGCGCTCCCTCAGACGATCTTCTTCACCGCATCGACCACCCAAGGCGGCTGCGGCAGCGCCAGCTTCTCCAGGTTCGCGGCATAGGGCAGCGGGATGTCCAGCCCATGCACCCGCACCGGCGGCGCATCGAGCCAGTCGAAGCACTGCTCGATCACCTGCATCGCGATCTCCGCGCCGATGCCGGCGTAGGGCCAGCCCTCCTCCACCGTCACCACCCGGTTCGTCTTCTTCACGCTCTCCACGATGGTCGCGGTGTCCAGCGGGCGCAGGCTGCGCAGGTTGACGACCTCGGCCTCGATCCCCTGCTCCGCCAGCGTTTCCGCCGCCTTCATCGCCACGCCGACCATGATGCTGTAGGCGACGATGGTGACGTGCCGGCCCGTCCGCTCGACCTTGGCCTTGCCGATGGGCACGGTGAAGTCCTCGTCGGTCGGGCACTCGAACGTCTGTCCATAAAGGATCTCGTTCTCCAGCACGATCACCGGGTTCGGGTCGCGGATCGCCGTCCGCAGCAGCCCCTTGGCGTCGGCCGCCGACCACGGCGCCACCACCTTGAGGCCCGGGCAATGCGCATACCACGACGCATAGTCTTGGCTGTGCTGCGCCGCTACCCGGGACGCGGCACCGTTCGGTCCACGGAACACGATAGGACAGCCCATCTGGCCGCCCGACATGTACAACGTCTTGGCGGCCGAGTTGATGATCTGGTCGATGGCCTGCATGGCGAAGTTGAACGTCATGAACTCGACGATGGGCCGCAGCCCGTCCATCGCGGCGCCCACCGCCATGCCGGTGAAGCCGTGCTCGGTGATCGGCGTGTCGATGATGCGCCGCGGGCCGAACTCGTCCAGCAGGCCTTGGCTGATCTTGTAGGCGCCCTGGTACTGCGCGACCTCCTCGCCGATCAGGAACACGCGGTCATCGGCGCGCATCTCGGCGGCCATGGCGTCGCGCAAAGCCTCCCGCACCGTCATGGGCTTGGTCGGTCCCCAATCGCGCTCCGGCGCGGTTGCGGTCGAAGCCGGCATGGCTTGCGCCGCCACCGCCTTGTCCGCGACGACCTTGTGATCCTCCAACGGCTCCGGCACCGGCTGCTTCACCGCCGCGGGCGCGGGCGCGGGGGCTTCCGGCTTGGATGTCGTCTCGCCTGCCGCTTCGCCATCGGCTGACAGGGTCGCAATTGGCGTGTTTACCGCGACGCCGTCGGTGCCTTCCTGCACCAGGATCTGGGACAGCTTGCCCTCGTCCACGGCTTCCACCTCCATGGTCGCCTTGTCCGTCTCGATCTCCGCGATCACGTCGCCGGCGCGCACGTCCTCGCCCACCTTCTTCAACCAGCGGGCCAGCTTGCCCTCCGTCATGGTTGGCGACAGCGCCGGCATCAGGATCTGCGTGCTCACGCCCTCAGCCCTCGACCAGGATGTCAGTCCACAGTTCCCGCTCGTCCGGCTCCGGGCTGCTCTGCGCGAAGTCGGCGGCCTCCTGGACGCGGGCCTTCACCGCGGCGTCGATTGCCTTGAACTCGTCGTCGCCCATGCCGGCCGCTTCCAGCAGATGCCGCGCGCCCTCGATGCAGTCGCGCTCGGTCCGCATCTTCTGCACCTCGTCGCGGGTGCGGTACTTGGCCGGGTCGGACATGGAATGGCCGCGGTAGCGGTAGGTCTGCACTTCCATCAGGTATGGCCCGGCGCCCGACCGGCAATGCGCCACCGCCGCGTCCGCCGCCGCCTTGACCGCCGTCACGTCCATGCCGTCCACCTTGGCGCCCGGAATGCCCCAGGGCGCCCCATTGATGGAAAGGTCGTGCGACGCCGAGGCGCGCTCCAGGCTGGTGCCCATGCCATACTTGTTGTTCTCGATGACGTAGATGCAGGGGAGCTTCATCAGCGCCGCCAGGTTGAAGCTCTCGTAAACCTGGCCCTGGCTCGACGCGCCGTCGCCGAAATACGTGGCGCAAACCCGGTCGCTGCCGCGGTACCAGTTTGCCATCGCCAACCCGGTGCCCAGGCTCACCTGCGCGCCCACGATGCCGTGCCCGCCGAAGAAGCGCTTCTCCTTGCTGAACATGTGCATGGAGCCGCCCTTGCCCTTGGAGTAGCCGCCGCTGCGCCCGGTCAGCTCCGCCATGACGCCGCGCGGCTCCATGCCGGTCGCCAGCATGTGGCCGTGGTCGCGGTACGACGTGATCACCTGGTCGCCGTCGGACAGCGCCGTCTGGATGCCGACGACCACGGCCTCCTGCCCGATGTACAGGTGGCAGAAGCCGCCGATCAGGCCCATGCCGTAAAGCTGCCCGGCCTTCTCCTCGAACCGGCGGATCAGCAGCATGTCGCCGTAAGCCTTGACGAGCTGCTCCCGGCTCATGGCCTGGTTGGTGGCCGGAGCTTGAGGCGCCCCGGAGTTCAGGGACTCAGGGTCCTTGCCGCGCTTCCGTGTCTCGGCTGCCTGCGCCATGCGCGTCGCTCCTGTCGGACGTAAGTGTATGTCTCCAACACCTAGCGACCGCCCTCGATCACGACAAGTCCGCTGACCCAAGAACTCTTATTGTGCAATGCAATGCAGGCCGTCGCTCAGCCGCAGTCCAGCAGAACGGCCTTGATGCCAGCCCCGGTCAGAACAGACGCTTGCCCACCCCGTACGGCATCACGATATCGGTCGGATCGGCGACGTTCAGCATGGCGCGCGCCCGTTCGTCCAGCGTGTCGGGGTCGAGCCGCTGGTCCCGCAGTCCAGCGACCCGGCGCTCCCACATGTCGCGTTCCGTCCTCGTGCGGAGCAGTTCGGCCTCCACCGTCTTCAACTGCTCCTGGCGCATGGCATAGGCCTGCGAACCCCGCGCGCCCTGAGTGGCGTTCCAGCCGAAATACCCGGCCAAGCCCAGGAACAACGCCGGCGCAGCCGCCGCCCTGGCTTGCCGCCGCAATGCACCGCTCCAGCTCATGACGCGCGCCGCAGGATCGTGCGCCCGGCGTAGCGTGCCGCCGAACCCAGTTCCGCCTCGATGCGGATCAACTGGTTGTACTTCGCCGTCCGGTCGCTCCGGGCCAGGCTGCCGGTCTTGATCTGCCCGCAGTTGGTCGCGACCGCCAGGTCGGAGATCGTCGTGTCCTCCGTCTCGCCGGACCGATGGCTCATCACCGCGCTGAACCCGGCCCGCTGCGCCAGCTCCATCGCCTCCAGCGTCTCGGACAGGGTGCCGATCTGATTGACCTTGACCAGGATGGAATTGGCCGTCCCGCTCTCGATCCCGCGCCGCAGCCGCTCGCTGTTGGTCACGAACAGGTCGTCGCCCACCAACTGCACCCTGTCGCCCAGCACCTCCGTCAGGTGCTTCCAGCCGGCCCAGTCATCCTCGGCGCAGCCGTCCTCGATGGACACGATGGGGTAGCGGCCCACCAGCTCGGCCAGGTAGGCCACCATGCCGGCGGCGTCGAACCGCTTGCCCTCTCCCTCCAAGTGATACGTGCCGTCCTTGAAGAACTCGGTGCTGGCGCAGTCGAGCGCGAAGGTCACGTCCTCGCCGGGTCGGTAGCCCGCCTGCTCGCAGGCCTGGGTGATGAAGGTGAGCGCCTCGTCGGCCGACTTGAGGCCGGGGGCGAAACCGCCCTCGTCGCCCACGTTGGTGTTGTGCCCGGCGGCGTGCAGCTTCGCCTTCAGGGCCTGGAAGATCTCGGACCCGACCCGCACCGCGTCGGCGAAGGTGGGCGCACCCACCGGCTGCACCATGAACTCCTGGATGTCGATCGGGTTGTCCGCGTGCTTGCCGCCGTTCACGATGTTCATCATCGGCACCGGCAGCGTGCGGGCGAACACCCCGCCGACGTAGCGGTAGAGCGGCAGCTTCAACTCGGCCGCCGCCGCCTTCGCCACCGCGAGCGACACCGCCAGGATCGCGTTGGCGCCCAGCCGCGATTTGTTGGGCGTGCCGTCCAGGTCGATCATGATCTCATCGAGGCGGATCTGGTCGGTCGGGTCCATGCCGCTCAGCGCGTCGAAAAGCTCTCCCTCCACGTTGGCGCAGGCATTCCGCACGCCCTTGCCGCCATAGCGCGCCTTGTCGCCGTCGCGCAGCTCCACGGCCTCATGCGCGCCGGTGCTGGCGCCGGACGGCACGATGGCCCGCCCGGCCGCGCCGCTGTCCAGCAGGACATCGACCTCCACGGTCGGGTTGCCCCGGCTGTCCAGGACCTCGCGGGCGACGATGTCGGCAATGGCGCTCATGGCGGCTCCGTCCGGTCGTTGTGGGTGGCAGCTTTGCAGAAATCGTCCAGCGCCTTCAACCGTGCCATCAGCGCCGGCATCGCGTGCAGCGGGACCATGTTGGGACCATCGCTCGGCGCCGCGTCGGGATCGCGGTGCGTCTCGATGAACAGCGCGGCGACGCCCACCGCGAGCGCTGCGCGGGCCAGCACCGGGGCGAACTCGCGCTGCCCGCCGGAGGAGCCGCCCTGCCCGCCGGGCTGCTGCACGCTGTGCGTCGCGTCGAACACCACGGGGTAGCCGGTCCGCGCCATGGCCGGCAGGCCGCGGAAGTCGGTGACGAGCGTGTTGTAGCCGAAGCTCGCCCCGCGCTCCGTCAGCAGGATGCTCTCGTTGCCGGTCTCGGCGATCTTGGCGGCGACGTGCGCCATGTCCCAGGGCGCCAGGAACTGGCCCTTCTTCACGTTCACCGCGCGCCCGGTCTCGCCGGCCGCCACCAGCAGGTCGGTCTGCCGGCACAGGAAAGCGGGGATCTGCAGGATATCGACCGCCTCGGCCGCCGGGTCGCACTGGTCGGGGGCGTGCACGTCGGTCAGCACGGGGATGCGGAACCGCTCCCGGACGCCGGCCAGGATCGTCAGGCCGCGCACGATGCCGACGCCGCGGGCGGCGCTGGCGCTGGTGCGGTTGGCCTTGTCGAAGCTCGACTTGTAGATCAGCGGCACCCCCGCCGCCTGCGCCATGTCGCGCAGCGCCTCCGCCGTCTCGAACGCATGCGCCTCCGACTCGATCTGGCAGGGGCCTGCGATCAGCACGAACGGCAGGGTGTTGCCGACCTCGATGTCGAGCACCCGGACGATGCGCGTCTCGGACGCGGGCGAAAGCATCTCAGACAAGGCGGGCCTGCTTCACGGCGGCGGCGATGAAGCTGGAGAACAGCGGGTGCGGGTCGAGCGGCTTCGATTTCAGCTCGGGGTGGAACTGCACGCCGATGAACCAGGGATGCGCGGGCAGTTCCACGATCTCCGGCAGGATGCCGTCCGGTGACATTCCGGAAAAGCGCAGCCCCGCCGCCTCGAGCTGCGGCCGGTAGTGCACGTTCACCTCCCAGCGGTGCCGGTGCCGTTCCTGGATGGTCTCGGCGTCCCCGTAGATCCGCCGGGCCAGCGACCCGGCGCCGAGCCGCGCCGGGTAGGCGCCGACCCGCATGGTGCCGCCCAGGTCGCCGCCCTCCGCCCGGCGCTCGATCTCGTTGCCCCGCGCCCATTCGGTCAGCAGGCCGACCACCGGGCTGCCGCACGGCCCGAACTCGGTCGAGGACGCATCCGGCAGCCCGGCCATGTGCCGCGCGCACTCGATCACCGCCATCTGCATCCCGAAGCAGATGCCGAGGAACGGCACCCGGCGCTCCCGGGCGAAGCGCACGGCCGCGATCTTGCCCTCCGTCCCGCGCTCCCCGAAGCCGCCGGGCACCAGGATGCCGTGCACGCCGTCCAGCCGGGCGACCGCATGGGGCTGCTCGAAGATCTCGCTGTCCACCCAATCGAGCTGGACGCGCACCCGGTTCTTGATCCCGCCATGGGACAGGGCCTCGCCCAGGCTTTTGTAGCTGTCAAGCAGGTTGGTGTACTTGCCGACGACCGCGATCCGCACCTCCCCGTCCGGCCCGCGCATGACATCGACGATGCGCTGCCAGGCCGACAGGTCAGGCTCCGTCTCGAACGGCAGGCCGAAGTGCCGCAGCACCTCCCGGTCCATGCCCTCGGCATGGTAGCTGATCGGCACCGCATAGATCGTGTCCACGTCGAGCGCCGCGACCACCGCCTCCTGGCGCACGTTGCAGAAGCTCGCGATCTTGCGCCGCTCGCCCTGCGGGATCGGCCGGTCGCAGCGGCAGAGCAGCATCTGCGGCTGGATGCCGACGTTCTGCAGCTCCTTCACCGAGTGCTGGGTCGGCTTGGTCTTCAACTCGCCCGCGGACGGGATGTAGGGCACGAGCGTCAGGTGCACGAACATCGTCCGCCCGGAGCCGAGGTCGTTGCCGAGCTGCCGGATCGCTTCCAGGAACGGCAGGCTCTCGATGTCGCCCACCGTGCCGCCGATCTCGATCAGCGCGAAGTCGAGGCCCTCGGTGTCCCGGGTGATCGCCTCCTTGATCGCGTCGGTGATGTGCGGGATCACCTGCACGGTGGCGCCCAGGTAGTCGCCCCGGCGCTCCTTGGCGATCACGTCGGAGTAGATGCGCCCGGTCGTCGCGTTGTCCGTCCGCGCCGCATGCACCCCGGTGAACCGCTCGTAGTGGCCGAGGTCGAGGTCGGTTTCCGCGCCGTCGTCGGTGACGAACACCTCCCCGTGCTGATACGGACTCATCGTCCCGGGATCGACGTTCAGATAAGGGTCGAGCTTCCGCAGCCGCACGGAATAGCCGCGCGCCTGCAAAAGGGTGCCTAGCGCCGCGGAGGCGACGCCCTTGCCGAGGGAAGAGACCACGCCGCCGGTGATGAATACGAACCGCGTCATGGGAGGCCTTGATACAGCGGAAGCGTGCCGCCCGTGAACCCCTTTACGCGCAGGTCAGTTCGTCGGCACCGCCGGACCCTTGGGCGCTGGCGTAGGCGCCGGGGCAGGCGTCGCCGCGTTGCCCGGCGCCGGGGCCGTCACCGGCGGCGTGTCCAGCAGCGAGCGCCCGCCGCCGACCGTGCCGCGGTTCAGCAGCGCCAGGGTCAAGGACAATGCGAAGAACGCCGTGCCCAGGATCGCCGTCGTGCGGGTCAGCAGGTTGGTGGTGCCGCGCCCGGACATGAAACCGCCCATGCCCTGCGTGGTGCCGATTCCCAAGCCGCCCCCCTCGCTCCGCTGGATCAGGACGACGCCGATCAGGGCCAGGGTGACGAACAAGTGGACGATCAACAGGACGGTGGTCATGCCGCGCGTTCTAGCGATGCGCGGCGGGATTGCAAAGACGGGCGGCGCCGGGTCTCAGGCAGCCGCCCGCACGATGCCCAGGAAGTCCGCCGCCACCAGGCTCGCGCCGCCGACCAATGCGCCGCCCACCTCGGGCAGCGCGAGGAGGATCGCGGCGCCGGCCGGCTTCACCGACCCGCCATACAGGATGCGCAGGCCCTCCCCGGCCTCGCCCAGCGTTTCCGTCAACTGGCTGCGGATGCAGCGGTGCATCGCCACGATGTCGTCCTCGGACGCGGTGCGCCCGGTGCCGATGGCCCAGACCGGCTCATAGGCGACCACGCCCGCGAAGCCCGGCGGCAAGCTGCCGTCGATCTGCGCCGCCACCACGGTTTCCGCGATGCCGGACAGGCGCTGCTGCTCCGTCTCCCCCACGCAGACGACCGGCATCAGCCCGGCAGCCATCGCGGCGGCCGCCTTCTCCCGCACCAAGGCGTTCGACTCGCTGTAGCCCAGCCGGCGCTCCGAGTGCCCGAGGATTACCCACCCGGCGCCCGCGTCCCGCAGCATCGGCGCCGACACGTCCCCGGTGCGGGCACCGGACGGCTCGGGGTGGCAGTCCTGCCCGCCCACCATCACGCCGCTGCCCCGCAGCGCATCGGCCACCGCGGCCAGCACGGTGGCCGGCGGGCAGATCAGCACGTCGCACCCGGCAGGCTGCTCCAGCCCCGCGGCCAGGGCCGCCGCCAGCGCGGCAGCATCGGCCCGCAAGCCGTTCATCTTCCAGTTCCCGGCGATCAACTGGCGCAACGCGCATTCCCCTTTCGTTGTCCTCGGTGCCGGCCTGCGCCCGCATCTGGCAAAACGCCGGCAGCCTCCGTATGGTGCCGGCTCGTACACTGGATACGCAACCGATGCTCTCCTTGTTCCGCCGTTTCCTCAGCACCTGGGCTGCGCGGGCCTTCTTCCTCGTGCTGATCGCCTCCTTCGGATTGTGGGGCATCGCCGATGTCGTGCGCAACGTCGGGCGGAACGACGCCGTCGCCACCATCGGCGACCGCAAGATCCAGGCGCCCGAGTTCCAGGAGGCGATGCGGGCCCAGCTCGCCCAGGTCAGCCGCATGTTGGGCGGCAAGACCGAGCCGACGGCCGCCATCCGCCAGGCCGTCGCCGGGCAGGTGCTGGACCGGCTGGTCGTGCAGGCCGCCATCCAGAACGAGGTCAGCCGCCTGGGCCTGACCGTGCCGGACGAGGCGCTGCGGGCCGCGGTGTTCGACATCAAGGCGTTCCGCGGCGACAACGGCGCCTTCGACCGCACGCGCTTCGAGGCGGTGCTGCGCAGCAACAACCTGAACGAGGCGCGCTTCCTCGACCTCATGCGTTCCGACCTCGGCCAGCGGCAGTTGATGGAGGCGGTACAGGTCGGCGCCGCGCCGCCGGAGGTGCTGGCCGCGCAGGTGTTCGCCTTCCAGCGGGAAACCCGCGTCGCCCAATACGTCGATCTGCCCTTTGCCGCCGCGGCCGAGCCGCCCGCGCCCTCGGACGCCGACCTGCAGCGCGCCTACGACAACAACGGCGACCGCTACACCGCGCCCGAACTCCGCCGCATCAAGGCGGTGATCCTATCCCCCGAAACCGTCGCCCGCGACATCGAGGTGCCGGACGCCGACATCAGCGCCTACTACGAGCAGCACAAGGCCGAGTACGTGTCGCCGGAAAAGCGTTCGGTCGAGGTGGTCGTCGCCCAGGACGAGGTGCACGCCAAGGAGATCGCAACCACCTGGATCGCCGGCGCCGACTGGGACGCGGTGCAGAAGGCCGCGGCCGCCGCCGGCGCATCCGCGGCCTCGCTGGACGATGCGACCCCGGCCGAGTTCCTGGCGCCCGAGCTGGGCCAGGCCGTGTTCGCGGCAGCGCCGGAAACGGGGGGCGGCCCGATCCAGTCGGTGCTCGGCTGGCAGGTGTTCCGCGTGACCAAGGTGACGCCCGGCAGCGAGCGCCCGCTGGCGCAGGCCACGGACGAGATCCGCACGCGGCTGGCCCGGGAGCGCGCGGTGGACCAGGTCTATACCCGCGCCAACAAGCTGGAGGATGCGCTGTCCGCCAGCGGCAGCCTCGACGACCTGCCGGGCGACCTCGGCGTCGCCGCCGTGACCGGCACCTTAGATGCCCAGGGCAACACTC
>CAXTTB010000078.1:0-8753 GCA_964246905.1 uncultured Acetobacteraceae bacterium
CCACCCGCACCGCGCCGCGGCTGGCGCTCGTCGTGAACGCCGCGTAGGCGCGCAGCGCGGGCGAAACAGCCCTCTTGCGCGGCTCGGCCGGCTGCCACGCCCCGTGCGCCGCCCGGCGGTGCGCCAGCTCCTCGTCCGGCACCGCGAGGCGGATGGAGCGGGCGGGGATGTCGATCTCGATGGCGTCGCCGTCCTGCACCAGGCCGATGGCGCCGCCCTGCGCCGCCTCCGGCGAGACGTGGCCGATGGACAGGCCGGACGACCCGCCGCTGAACCGCCCGTCGGTCACGAGGGCGCAGGCCTTTCCGAGCTTCTTCGATTTCAGGTAGCTCGTGGGATACAGCATCTCCTGCATCCCCGGGCCGCCCTTGGGTCCCTCGTAGCGGATCAGCACCACGTCGCCGGGCTTCACCCGGTTGTTCAGGATCGCCTCCACGGAGGCGTCCTGGCTTTCGAACACCCGCGCCGGGCCGGTGAAGCGCAGGATGGAGGCGTCCACCCCGGCCGTCTTCACGATGCAGCCGTCCTCGGCCAGGTTGCCATACAGGACCGCCAGGCCGCCATCCCGGGAGAAGGCGTGCGCCGCCTCCCGGATCACGCCGCGCTCCCGGTCCAGGTCCAGCGCGTCCCAGCGGGAGGACTGGCTGAACGCCACCTGGGTCGGCACGCCGCCGGGGCCGGCGCGGAAGAAGGTCTGCACGCTGTCGGACGGCGCGCGGGCCACGTCCCAGCGGTCCAGCGCGTCGCCCATGGTGGGCGCGTGCACGGTCGCGGTGCTCCGGTCGATCAGCCCGGCGCGGTCCAGCGCCCCCAGGATGGACATGATCCCGCCGGCGCGGTGCACGTCCTCCACATGCACGTCGGCGACCGCGGGCGCCACCTTGCACAGCACCGGCACCCGGCGCGACAGCCGGTCGATGTCGGCCATGGTGAAATCGACCTCCGCCTCGTGCGCGGCGGCCAGCAGGTGCAGCACCGTGTTGGTCGAGCCGCCCATGGCGATGTCCAGCGTCATCGCGTTCTCGAACGCGGCGACGGTGGCGATGCCGCGCGGCAGGGCGCGCGGGTCGTCCTGCTCGTACCAACGCTGCGCCAGGTCCACGACGGTGCGTCCCGCTTCCTCGAACAGGCGGCGGCGGTCGGCGTGGGTCGCGAGCGTCGTGCCGTTGCCGGGCAGGGACAGGCCCAGCGCCTCCGTCAGGCAGTTCATCGAGTTGGCGGTGAACATGCCGGAGCAGGAGCCGCAGGTCGGGCAGGCCGAACGCTCGATCACCTGCACGTCGGCATCCGACACGCTGCCGTCGGCGGCGGCCACCATGGCGTCGATCAGGTCGATGGACCGGCTGATGCCGGACAGGTTGACCTTGCCGGCCTCCATCGGGCCGCCGGACACGAACACGGCCGGGATGTTGAGGCGGAGCGACGCCATCAGCATCCCCGGCGTGATCTTGTCGCAGTTGGAGATGCAGACCATCGCGTCGGCGCAGTGCGCGTTGACCATGTACTCGACGCTGTCGGCGATCAGCTCGCGCGACGGCAGGCTGTAGAGCATCCCGTCATGGCCCATGGCGATGCCGTCATCGACCGCGACCGTGTTGAACTCCTTGGCGACCCCGCCCGCCGCCTCGATCTCCCGCGCCACCAGTTGGCCCAGGTCCTTCAGGTGGACGTGGCCGGGCACGAACTGGGTGAAGGAGTTGACGACGGCGATGATCGGCTTGCCGAAGTCCCCGTCCTTCATGCCGGTCGCCCGCCACAGCCCGCGCGCCCCGGCCATGTTGCGTCCGTGGGTGGTGGTGCGGGAGCGCAGTGCTGGCATGGTGGGAACTCCTTTTTAAACGCTCATCCTAGAGGCAAGCCGGCAGCGACGGGAGGGCGTGGTGACGAAACATGACACATATACGCCCGGCGCATACAGGCGGCCCTACCGCGTGCGCGCCGCGGCCCGCGCCCGGTCGAGGTCCGGCACGTTGCTGGACGACGCGCCCAGCATCTGCGAGCGCGTCACCGCAAGCGCCGCGGCCGCGGCCTCGTTCTCGTTGATCTTGGCCATCACGGCGTCGCGGCTGCGGTCGAACACGGCGCGGTTGTTGGCGACGAAGTCCGCCGATTGCCGCAATGAGGCCAGGTAGCCGTTGATCTCCGGCACCACGTAGCGCGCCACCATGTCCCAGCTCCGCGCGGTGTTCTCCGGGTTGGCCCAGTCGTGCACGAAGCCGACCACGGTGCCGAAGCCGCCGCTGATCTCCAGCACCGACTTGATCCGCCGCACCAGGTCGTCCGGCGTGCCGATGGTCGCGACCGCCGCGTCGGAGAACGCCGTCTGGTCCACCGCCTCGTCCGGCGTGCGGAAGGCGGGGGCGCCGGGGCGCTGCAGCACGGCCCGGATGTAGTCGTTGTGGTGGTGCATGAGGCCGTCCCGCGCCTCGGCGCGCGCCTTGTCCCGGGTTTCCGCGATGTGCCAGCTCAGCAGCACCCGCCAGTTGCGGCGGTCCACGGCCGTGCCGTGCTTGGCGGCGGCGGCCTCCGCGAAGCCCCATTGCGTCGGCAGCGCGTTCAGCCCCTCGTTCGACAGGGAGCCGATGGAGATGATGCCGATGCCGTGCTTGCCCGCGAGCGTCATGCCGGACGGGCTGATCTGCGAGGCGACGGCGCAGGGCATCTCCTCCTGCAGCGGCAGCAGTTGCAGCGCCGCGTCCTGCAGGGTGAACCAGTCGCTGCGCGCCGTGACCCGCTCGCCGCGGAACAGCCGGCGGATGATGCCGATGGCCTCGTCCTGGCGGTCGCGCTGGGTCATCGGGTCGATGCCGAGCGTGTGGGCGTCCGACGCGAGCGCGCCCGGCCCCGAGCCGAAGATCGCCCGCCCGCCGGTCATGTGGTCGAGCTGCACCATGCGCTGCGCGACGTTGAACGGGTGGTGGTAGGGCAGGGACACCACGCCGGTGCCGAGCTTGATGCGCTTCGTCCGCTCGCCCGCGGCGGCCAGGAACATCTCCGGCGAGGCGATCATCTCCCAGCCGCTGGAATGGTGCTCGCCGCACCAGAACTCGTCGTAGCCGAGCCGGTCCAACTGCTCGACGAGATCGAGGTCGCGGCGGAACTGCAGCATCGGGTGCTCGCCGATGGGATGGTGGGGCGCGAGGAAGGCGCCGAATTTCAAGCGTGCCATGCCGGAGGCTCCTGAACGGTTGGGGCTATACATAGCCGGATTTGGGCGCTTGGCACCTCCGTCCGCAAGCGCGCCTGGGCAAGCAACCGTCGCCCTCAGCCGCGCGTGCGTCACGGTCCGGCAACACCGCCTTGGGAAACGATGGTTCGCTCCACGAAAAAACCGCCGGGGCGAGACGCGCCGCCGGCCGCGCGATACACCACGTCCATCCCATCTGCCCGGCCGAATCCGCTCGGCATCGTGGGGCGCGACACCAGGGCAGGGCCGGCCAGGCCGCCCCTGCAAGCCTTCACTCACTGAACACAAGGAACGTCAACCATGAAGACCCTGATCGCGGCGCTCGTCATCCTGGGCGCCGTCCCCGCCTTCGCGCAGAACCCGTTCACCACCACCCAAAGCCCTCCGGCGGGCAACTCGGGCCAGTCGGGGCCGGAAACGACGAACAGCCTGCCGCGGGCGGCCGGAACGGAGAAGCCGACGGAGCAGGCAGGCTCCGCCGTCGGCGAGGTGAGGACGCAGCCTGCGCAGAAGGCGCGCCGCGTGGCCCGGCGGGCACGGCCGCGCCCGCACGCCAGCACCCCCGCGGGCTGATGCGGCACGGCCCGGCAACAACGCCGCCGCATCGGCCGGTTGCGCCATGCGCCATCTGATGCTCCGCAGCGTCCTCGCGACGCGGCACGGGACGGCAGCATGGCAGTGAGCGACCTGAACGGGCGGTGGGCGCTGGTGACGGGCGCCGCATCGGGGATCGGCCATGAGACGGCGCTGGCGTTCGCCCGCGAGGGCGCCAGCGTCGTCGCGGCCGATCTCGACGAGGCGCGGCTCCTGGACACGTCGCGCGCCATCGAGGCGGCGGGCCAACGCTGCCTTGCCGCCGGCTGCGACGTGAGCGACCCGGCGGCGGTCGAGGCCCTCGCGGCCAAGGTCATGGCCGACATCGGCCCGCCGGACGTGGTGGTGAACAACGCGGGCGTCGGCTTCCTCGGCCCGTTCCTCGACACGCCGCTCAGCGCCTGGAGCCAGGTGCTCGGCGTGAACCTGATGGGCGTGGTCCATGTCAGCCGGGCGTTCCTGCCGGGGATGGTCGCCGCAGGCGGCGCGCGCCACCTGGTCAACGTGTCCTCCGCCGCGGGCCTCTACCCGGTGCCGAACCTGAGCGCCTACTCCGCCTCCAAGCACGCCGTGCTGGGGCTTTCGGACGCGCTGTCGATGGAGCTGCGGGACACGGGCGTCGGCGTGACGGTGGTGTGCCCCGGGATCATCAACACGCCGATCATCAACACGCCGATGATCCGCAACATCCGTTCCGTCACGCCGAGCGTGCCCGCGTCCGCCACCGACAAGCTGTCGCGGCAGTACCAGGCGCGGGGCGCGCACCCCTCGCTCGTGGCCCGGCTGATCGTGCGCGCGGTCAAGCGTGGGGAGGACATCGTGCTGGCCGGCCCGTCGGCCAACGCGGTGTTCCAGGCCCGCCGGCTGTCGCGCCGCCTGCTCCGCAAGGCCAGCCTCTCGGGCGCGCGGCGGCTCGGCTACGTCTGGTAGGCTGGCCCCCTACGACTGCCCCAATGCCCCCTTCACGATGGCCTCCGCCTTCGCATAGGGCGCGTAGAAGGCGTCGAAGTGGTCGCCCGTCCCGCGCACCACCACGCCGCGCGGGTTGGAGAACTCGCGGAAGCCCTCGATGCCGTGGTGACGCCCCATGCCGCTCATGCCGGAGCCGCCGAAGCCCAGCGACGGGAGGGCGCCCTGGATGGCGCAGGCGTTGACGGAGGCGCCGCCGGACGTGACCTGGCCGAGGACGTGGCTGGTGGCGGCCGGGTCGTCGCCGAAGACGTAGAGGCCGAGCGGACGCTCGCCGGCGTTGATGCCCGCGATGGCCGCGTCCAGGTCGTCATAGGGCACGACCGGCAGGATCGGGCCGAAGATCTCCTCCTGCATGATGCGGAGGTCGGGCGCCGGGTCGATCACCAGCGAGATGGGCATGCGCCGGGTCTCGCGGTCGGTCCTGGCGTTCGGCTCCAGCTCGACGATGCGGCTTTGCCGGTCCCGCGCCTCCTGCAGCATCTCGGCGATGCGGTCGAGGTGGCGGAGGGAGATGATGCCCGTGCAGTCCCCGCCTTGCGCGTAGCCCGCCGGGATGCGCCCCATGAAGCCGGTCGCCAGCTCCACGAAGCTGTCCACCTCGGCCCGCGGCACCAGGCAGTAATCCACCGAGATGCACATCTGCCCGTTCTTGACGGTCTTGGTGCCGATGATGGATTCGACGTTGGCCGCGTTGACCGAACCCGGCGTCAGCACGGCCGGGCACTTGCCGCCCAGCTCCAGCGTCACGGGCGTCAGGTTGCGCGCCGCCGCCTGCATGACCTGCCGTCCGACGTTGGGGCTGCCGGTGTAGAGCAGGTGGTTCCACGGCAGGTCGCAGAAGGCGCGCGCCAGGTCGAGGCCGCCCACCGCGACATGGACGAGCGTCGGGTCGAAGGTCTTCTCCACCATCTCCCGCAGCAGGTCCGCCGAGGCGGGCGTGTACTCGGAGGGCTTGACGATCACCCGGTTGCCCGCGGCCAGCATCTCGACCATCGGTCCGACGGACAGGTCGAAGGGGAAGTTCCAGGGCACGATGTTGCCGATGACGCCCTTCGGCTGGCTCTGGATGTAGGCCTGCGCGCTGCCCATCACGGCCGGGTCAACCTCGCGCATGGACGGCTGCATCCACTCTTCCAGCTTGCCCAGGACGTACTGCGCCCGGGCGACCGGACCCAGCACCTCGATGAGGTCGGACGCCGGCGCGGGGTGGGTGCCGAAGTCCTGGCTGAGCGCCGCGCTGATGCGCTCGCGGTAGCCGAGCAGCATCCCCACGAGCTTGCCGATGCGCGCGCGGCGCTCCTCAAGGCTCGGCTGGCGGGCGGCGTTGAAGGCGGCGCGCTGGGCTGCGAAGGCCGCGTGGAGTTCCGCGATGGCCGCCTCGTCGTTCATCGAGGGCGGCGTGAACGCTTGCGTCGGGCTTTCCAGGATGGACACTCGGTTGCCTCCAGATTGCTTGGTTGCTGCCTGCGGTTCGTTGAGACCGCGGCCCCCCCCTGATTAGCCGTTTCCGGGGCGGTTTGGAAGGAGGGTTCCACAAAGGCGCACCCACGCCCTCAAGGCGGCTGCGACGCCTCGTCCCCGTCCTGCCCGGTCCCGTCCGGGTGCGGCCGGCGGTCGAAGTGCAGCACGTCCAGCGGCTCGAACGGCAGCACCCCGCGCTCGGTCGGCAGGTCGTCCCGGCTCCAGCCGCCGCCGACGGCCAGGATCAGGTTGACGGTGTTCTGCAACTGGGACGTCTTGGTCTGCGCGGCCGCGATCGCGGCCAGCAGCGCCGTCTCCTGCGCCACCACGACATCGAGGTAGTTGATCAGGCCGCCGACATAGAGCTGCTCCGTCAGGTTCATGGCCCGGTACGCGGCGGCCACGGCCTGGCCCTGCGACTGGTTCTGCAGTTGCAGGCTGCGGTACAGCGTCAGCCCGTCCTCCACCTGCTGGAAGGCGCTCAGCACGGTCGCGCGGTAGTTGTCGCGGGTCTGCGCGAGCTGCGCCCAGCTCTGCTGCAGGTAGGCCCGGCGCAGCCCGCCCTCGAACAGCGGCAGCACGGCGCTGGCGCCGATGGTCCACACGGCGTTCGGCAGGCTTGCGAGGTTGAAGCCGGTGTCCTGGAACCCGCCCGTCGCGCTGATGGTGACATCGGGGTAGAACGCGGCGCGCGTGATGCCGATGCCCGCGTTGGCCGCCGCCATCTGCCGCTCGAAGCTCGCGATGTCCGGGCGCCGTTCCAGCAGTTGGGACGGGACGCCGGCCGGGACGCTGGGGTTGACCAGGATGTCCTTCTCCTGCGGCGGGATGGAGAAGGTGCTGGGGTTCGCGCCGACCAGGCTGGCGATGGCGTGCTCCAGCACGGCGCGGCTGGCCAGGGTGGCGCTTTGCAGGGCCAGGGTGGAGGCGAGCTGCGTCTCGGCGCGGGCGACGTCCAGCCCGGCGGCGATGGCCCCCTGCAGCCGCAGCCGCGTGATGCCCACGGATTTCCGGTAGTTGGCGACGGCGCTCCGATAGACGCCGTTCTGGATGTCGAACCCGCGCAGCGCGAAGTAGGCGCTGGCGAGCTGGGTCTGCAGGCTCAGCCGGGCGTTGGCCACCAGGGCCGCGGTGGACTGGGCAAGCCTGGCCTGCTGCCTCTCGCTGTTGCGGATGCGCTGCCAGAAGTCGGGCTGCCACGCCGCCGCCGCCGCGACGATGTTGTTCCCCGCGACGAGGGGGTATTGGGCTTGCGGGTTCCGGAACGGGGCGTTCTTCGACAGCTTCTCGTACGACGTCTGGCCGTTGGCGTTGAGCTGCGGGTAGAGGCCGGACCGCGCGATGGCGGCGGCGTCGCGGGCCTGCACGTACTGCTCGTACATGGCGGCGAGGCTCGGGTTGTCCGCCACCGCCTGCTGTTCGAGCTGGTTGAGCAGCGGGTCGCCGAACCGCTCCCACCAAGGGCCGCGCGGCAGGGTGTCGCGGGGGTTGGCGACCTTGAACGGCCCCTGGCCACGCCAATCGGCGGGCAGGACGTAGTGCGGCGGGTCATAGGCGGGCGCGAGGTCGCAGCCGCCCAGGGCCACCAGCATCCCCGTCAGCGCGGCGATGGCAGAGGCGCGATGGAGGCGCGGCCGCCCCGCCCGACGCTCCGGTTGGCCAGCCCTAACCATGCGGACGCGCGGCATTCAGCGGTCAGCCTCAGTTCGCCGGCTTCGGCCCGGCGTTGGATGCCGCCTGCGCTTCCGGGCTGGCTGGCGGGCGGCCCTGCGGCTGGCCGGCTCCCGCCGAGCTGTTGCCGCTCGGGTCCGCCCCGGCCGCCGCCTGGACGACCTTGACCTGCTGGCCGTCCAGCAGCCCGAGCGACGGGTTCGCGACCAGCTTGTCGCCCGGCTTCAACCCGGCGATGACCTGCACGTCGGTGCCGAGGTTGCGGCCCACCGTGACGTCCTGCAGCTTCACCTTGTCGTCGCTGCCGACCAGCGCGACCTGCGTGCCCTGCGCGCGGAACAGCACGGCCTGCTCCGGCACGATCAGCACGTCGGGGTCGCTGGGGAAGGCGAAGGTCACGCTGACGTAGGTGCCGGGCCACAGGTCGCCGCCCGGGTTGTCCACCGTCAGCTCCGTGACCACGGTGCGCGTGGCGGCCACGACCGCCTTGGCGGTGGTGAGGAACTGCAGCGGGATCTTCTTGCCCGGGTTCTGCGGCAGCGTCATCGTGGCGGTCAGGCCGGGCCGGAGCGCATCCGAGAAGCTCTGCGGCACGGACACGAAGACGCGCAGCTTGTGGACGTCGGCGACGCTGAACAACGGCTGGGAGCCGGCGCCGCTGCGGGTGGTCGGGTCGCCGCCGGTGGCGCTCACGTAGTCGCCGATGTTGAGGTTCCGGGCGGTGACGACGCCCGCGAAGGGGGCGACCAGCTTCTTGAAGGCGCTCATCGCCTCGTACTTGGCGACGTTCTGCCGGGAGGCCGCCACCTCCGCCTTCAGCGCGGTCTCGTCGGCCTTCTTGATGTCCACGTCCTGCTTCGCCACCGCC
>CAXTTB010000078.1:8763-11259 GCA_964246905.1 uncultured Acetobacteraceae bacterium
GGCCGACCACCGCTTGGCGGTGATCACCGCCAGGTCGTGCCGGGCCTGCACGGTGGCGAGCTGCGCGCGGGCTGCCCCCAGCTCGGCATCGAGGCTCGGCGTGTCGATGGTGCCCAGCACGTCGCCCGCCTTCACCTCCGCCCCGTAATCCTTGTACCAGTTCGACACGTAGCCGGCCACCTGGCCATAGATGTTGGCCTGGTACCAGGCCTCGATGTTCCCCGGTAAAGCGAGGGTGCGTTGCGGGGGGCCGTTCTTGGGGGTCGTCACCTGCACCCGGGGCACGGCCGCGTCGTCCGTGCTCTTGGTCAGGCTCGTCGTCGTGCTGGACCGCGACCAGATGCCGTAGCCGGCGAGGCCCGCCGCCAGCAGCAGGCCCAGCCCGGCGAACAGCCAGCCCCGGCGCCGCGCGGGCCGTGCCGCCCCCGCTTCCGCTTCGGCCTTCGCCCCCGCTTCCGTCTTCGCCGCGCTCATGCCGCCTTCTCCTGTCCCGCGGCCGCGCCATGCCCGGCCTGCCGTTCCGGCCTTTTCGCGTTGCGGTGCATGATGGCGAACACGTTGGGCACGAACAGCAGCGTCGTAATGGTGGCGACGATCAGCCCGCCGATCACCGCCCGGCCCAGCGGCGCGTTCTGCGTGTTGCTGAGCGACATCGGCACCATGCCCACGATCATCGCCAGCGCCGTCATCAGCACCGGGCGGATGCGGGCCGTGCCCGCCTCGATGGCGGCCCTTGCGGAGTCGCCGTGCTCGATCAGCCGGTCGCGCGCGAAGGCGACCACCAGGATGGTGTTGGCGGTCGCCGTGCCCATGCACATGATGGCGCCGGTCAGCGCCGGGACGGACAGGGTGGTGCCGGTCAGGAACAGCGCCCAGGTGATCCCCGCCAAGGCCGCGGGCAGGGCGGAGATGATGATGAACGGGTCGAGCCAGGACTGGAAGTTGACGACGATCACCAGGTAGATCAGCACGACCGACAGCCCCAGCCCGAGCAGCAGTTGCGTGTAGGCCGACCACATGGTCGTGGACTGGCCGACGAGTTCGACCGTGGACCCCTTGGGCGCCTGCGGCTCCATGTCGGCGACGATCTTCTGGATGGCCGTGCTGACGGCGCCCAGGTCGCGGCCCTCCACGTTCGCGTATATGTTGATGACCGGCTTGATCGCGTAGTGCGACACGAGGCCGGGCGTGCCGGTCTGCGACAGCCGGCTCAGGCCGCCCACGATCTGCGCCTGGCCGTTGGTGGGGTTGCCGTCGCCCTTGTCCACCGTGACGGTCTCGAGGTCGTTGACGCTGGCCAACTGGCTCTGCGGGGTCTGGATGTTCACCAGGTGCGACACCCCGTTGGTGGTGTCCAGCCAGTAGGTCGGCGCGACCTGGCCGCTGCCCGACAGCACCGCCAGCGCGTTGTTGGCGATGTCCGACTCGGTGATCCCCGTGCCGCTTGCGAAGGTTCGGCTGGAGGAGAGCAGCAGGGTGGGCTGGCCCATGATCTCCTGGATGCGCACGTCGGCCGTGCCGGCGACTTCCTGGATCTTGGCGGCGATCCGGGTCGCGAAGGCGTAGTTCGCGTCCAGGTTGGTCCCGTGGACCTGCACGTCGATGGGCGAGGGCAGGCCGAAGTTCAGGATCTTCGCCGTGATGTCGCCGGGCAGGAACGAGAACTCCGTGCCCGGGAAACGCTCGGAGAGGCCCGTGCGCAGCGTCGCGCGGTACGCGGCGACCGGCGAAGCGGGATCGTCGAGCGAGATGGTGATGTCGCAATCCGAAGTGCCGACCGTGCCGGTGTTGCTGTAGGTCTGGTTGATGCCGCTGACCGGCAGGCCGCAGTTCAGCAGCGTGTTGGTGACGTGGCCCGGCAGCAGGGAATGGATCGCCGCATCCACGAGGACGGAGATCTTGGAGGTCTCCTCGATGCGCGTCCCGGCCGGGGTGCGGAGGTGCAGGTCGATCTCGCCGGACTTGATGCTCGGGAAGAAGTCCTCGCCTGCGAACAGCAGCAGGCCGAGCGACGCCAGCGCGGCCAGCAGATAGAGGCCCGTGAAGGTCTTGGGCCGCTCGCCGGTCCGCTCCAGCCAGCCGCGGTAGCCGTCGCGGAACCGTTCGAACCGCTTCTCGAACCCGGCCTGGAAGCGCGCGAACACGCCGGGGCGCTTCGCCTTGTCCGGGTTGCGGCTGGCCTCCACCTGGGCGGGCAGCAGGAAGGCCGCCATGGTCGGCGTCAAGGTGCGCGACAGGATGAAGGAGGCGATCATGGCGAAGATGATCGCCTCCGCCAGCGGCACGAACAGGTACCCGGCGATGCCGCCCAACTGGAACAGCGGCAGCCAGACAATGCAGATGCACAGGGTGGACACGAAGGTCGGCACCACGATCTGGTTCGCCCCCTCGATGATGGCGTCGGTGAGGCTCGTGGTCCCGCCGCCTTCCTCCAGGTGGGCGTTGATGTTCTCGATCATCACGGTGGCGTCGTCCACCAGGATGCCGACCGCGAGC
>CAXTTB010000079.1:0-11215 GCA_964246905.1 uncultured Acetobacteraceae bacterium
GCCGCCATCCCCATTCCCCGGTCGAGCGCCGCCGCCAGCACGCCGGTGAAGCAGTCCCCCGCCGCCGTCGTGTCCACGGCCTCCACCGGATGCGCCGCAACGTGGCCGGCAGACTCCGCGGTGGCCCACTCCGAGCCGCGCTCCCCAAGCGTCCGCACCACGCCCACCCCCAGCGCCGCGTGCAGCCCGGCGGCGTCGGGCGTCGTGCCGTGCCGGGCGGCCAGCCACTCGGCCTCCGTCTCGTTCACCACCAGCACGTCGAGCGCGGCCATCGCGTCGGCGTCGAGCGGGCCGGCCGGGGCCAGGTTCAGCACGATGCGCACCCCGCGGGCACGGGCGCGGCGGATCAGCGCGGCGGTCTCCTGCGGGTCGTTCTCCCGCTGCAGCACCAGCGTCGTGCCGGGGGCGAGCAGCGCGTCCTCAATTTGGTCAGCGCGGGCCAGCAGGTTGGCGCCCGACCCCACGGCGATCAGGTTGCACCCGGCGGCGTCCGTGCAGATGGCGGCGCACCCGGTCGCCAGGTCGCCGCGGGTCACGCGGGACAGGTCCACGCCGTCCACGCGCAGGGTCGCGAGCGCCTGCTCCGCCAGCGCATCCCGCCCGACGCAGCCCGCCATCAGCACCATGGCCCCGTCCCGCGCGGCGGCCACCGCCTGGTTGGCGCCCTTGCCACCGGGTTCGAGGCGGGTGGCGGGACCGAGCACGGTCTCCCCGGCGCCCGGCAGGTGGTCGAGGGCGAAGATCAGGTCGAGGTTGATGGAGCCAAAGACGACAATCATTCGCGCCCCAGCGTTTCCATCAACTCGGCCCATTCGCGCTTGGACAGGCCGCTTTCGGGCTGATCGACGGGATCGCCGGCCAGCAGGAGGCGCACGACTGCCAGCATCTGCGCCGAAAGCGTCGCGGCGCCCATGCGGTAGTCCAGGAACGCCTGGAAGGTCTGCGGCACCCAGGCGCGCACCGTGTCCAGCATGGCGTCGGCATAGGCGCGGATCTCGTATTGCGCGTGGCGGTCGGCGCGGAGCGACAGGAAGCCCAGCAGGTTGTGCAGGTCCGCCTTCCAATACCATTGCGTATAGGTGTTGAGCGTCAGGTTCATCCGCGCGAGTTCCCGCGCGAGGCCGCGGCGCCCGGGGTCCGCCGGCTCGCCGTCCGCGCCCTCGTTCAGCATGTGGGCGTAGTGGTCGTAGGTGAGCGTCGCGTCCTGCCGCAGCATGTCGAGCACGGCGGCCGCCTCCTCCCCTTCCAGCACGTCGCCGCGGCCCTGCCGGTTGCTGCTGCTCTGCGCGGCCAGGTGCTCGGGCGCGGGGAGGTAGAACTCGCGGTCGAGGATGCTGTAGCGGGCCGAGTACTCGTTCACGTTGGCCATGCGGTGCCTGATCCACTGCCGCGCCACGAAGATCGGCAGCTTGACGTGGTACTTGACCTCGCACATCTCGAACGGCGTGCTGTGCCGGTGCCGCATGAGGTAGCGGATCAGCCCGGCGTCCTCGCTGGTCCGCCTCGTGCCGCGGCCGTAGCTCACCCGCGCCGCCTGCACCACGGCGGCGTCGTCGCCCATGTAGTCGATCACCCGGACGAAGCCGTGGTCCAGCACCGGCAGCGCGCGGTACAGCATGTCCTCCAGCGCCGGCACCGTGGCCCGGCGGGTGGAGGCGGCGCCCTGCCGCTGCGAATCGATCTCGGCCTGCTGCTCATGGGTCAGTCGCATGACATTCCCCTAGCATTTCGCCGCGCGAACGCCTACATTCGGCGTGCTGTAACAACGGCTATGGTGATAAACGGCAGTTGGAATAAGCGTTGTGGACCCGGGGGCAGTGCCCGGCGCCTCCACCACTCTCCCCGATGGTCTCGGGGATCATGGGGGCGACACAGGCTCGACACGCGTAGTAAAGACCTGCCTTTTGCCCGGCATGATACCGCCGTTATCGGGTCATATCACAAGTGCCAATGACAATCATGAGGCGCTCGCCGTCGCTGCGTAAGCAGGGATAGGCGCGGTTCGGGGGGCACCGGGCAACAGAAGCCCCCCACTCTCACCCCCGCGCCACGTTCCAGAACACCGGCATCCCCGGCAGGATGCCCGACAGCTCCGCCCGGTAGGCCGTCTGCTGGAACTGCTGGCCCAGCGGCACGTACGGCACGTCCTGGAACGCCTGCAGTTGAAGCCGCTCGGCCAGGCCGCGCTGCGCCGCCGGGCCGGGCGCGCGGAGCCATTCGTCGCGCAGGCGCTCGATCTCCGGGCTGTCCGGCCAACCCGGCGCCGCCGCGCGCCCGTTGCCGCGCAGGAACGGGTGCCCGGCCGGCGTCGCGTGGTCGAGGCCCGACCAGCTCGTCTGGAACACGCTCCAGCCGCCGCGCTCCACCGGCTCGGTGCTGGTGCGGCGCTGCACCGCGCTGCCCCAGTCCATCGCCTGCGCGTCGAGGTTCAGGCCCAGCGCGCGGAACAGTTCCGCCGTCACCTCCGCCAGCGCGTTGGTGTTCGGGATGTCGGTCGGCACCAGCAGCGCCACGCGCTCCCCCTTGTAGCCGCTCTCCGCCACGGCCCGGCGGCTGCGGTCCAGGTCGCGCGGGCCGGTCAGCGCCTCCATCCCCGCCGCGTTCGCCATCGGCGTGCCCGGACAGAAGTAGCCCACGCCGTCCGCCCATTGCGCGCGGTCCGGGCCGGACACCGCCTGCATGTGCTCGGACTGCTGCACGGCGCCCAGCACCGCCCGGCGCAGGCCTGGGTTGTCGAACGGCGGCTGGAGCTGGTTGAACCGCATGGTGGCGATGACGCCGGACGGGTCCTGCGTCCGCACCGCCAGGCGCCGGTCGGCGCGGAGCTGGCCCAGCAGGTCCGGGTTGGCGGCCAGCCACCAATCGACCTCGCCCCGCTGCAGCGCGGCGCTCGCCGTGGCGGCGTCCGGGATGATGGCCCACTCCACCCGGTCGAACCCTGCCCGCTTCGGCCCGGCGGTGCGGGACGGCTCGCCGCCTTCCCGCGGCACGTAGCCGTCGAACCGGGCATAGGCGACGCGGGCGCCGGGCACGCGCTCGTCCGGCAGGAAGCGGTACGGCCCGCTGCCGACCATCTCCAGCACCCGGCTGAACGGGTCGGTCGCGGCCAGGCGCGCGGGCATCATCACGCAGGGGCTGGGCGCCGTCTTGGCCAGCGCGTCCGGCAGCAGCGGGAAGGGTTGGCGCAGGCGGAACACGACCGTGCGGTCGTCCTCGGCGAACAGCGCGTCGGTCGCGGCGAGCAGCGCCTGGCCGAAGGGGTCCCGCGCCCCCCAGCGGCGGATGCTGGCCACGCAGTCCCGCGCCAGCACCGGCTCGTTGTCATGGAAGCGCAGGCCGGGGCGGAGCAGGAGGCGCCAGCGCAGCCCGTCCGCCTCCACGCCCGCCGCCTCCAGCATCTGCGGCCGTGCCGCGTAGCCGGCGTCCTGGCCGAACAGGGTGTCGAACACCAGGAAGGCGTGGTCGCGGGTCTGGTAGGCGGTGGTCCACACCGGGTCCAGCACCGCGAGGTCCGCCTGCGGCACGAAGCGCAGCACCCGCGCCTCCGTAGCTCGTGCAAGGCGCGGCGCAGCCAGTGCCGCCAGCCCGGCCTGCACGAAGTTGCGGCGATCCATGTGATTCCTCCTCCTAGTGGCGTTCCCCGCCAGACCTAGCTTCGCCCAAGCGCCAGCCCGTTCCAATCCCGGACGGTCCGCGCTAAGGGTGTGTCCATGGAAGACACCGAAGATGGCCGGGACGGCGGGCCGCCGCAGCGACCGGAAAGCCTGCTGCCCTACGACCTGTGGGCGGAGGAGGCGCAACGCCAGGTCGTGGTGCGCGCGCTCGCCTATGTCGGCGCGGAGGGGATGCCCGGCGAGCACCACTTCTACATCAGCTTCCGCACCGACCGGCCCGGCGTCACCGTCCCGGCCCGGCTGCTGGCCCAGTACCCGCATGAGATGACCATTGTGCTGCAGCACCAGTTCTGGGATCTGCAGGTGGACGAGCCGGCCGGCTGGTTCAGCATCGGCCTGTCGTTCGGCGGCATCCCGACCACGCTGCACGTTCCGTTCAGCGCCGTGACGGCGTTCGCCGACCCGCACGTGCAGTTCGGGCTGCGCTTCCGCCCGCCGGGCGACGAGGCCGCCAACGACGATCCCGAGACGGCGGCGGCACCGCCCGAACCCGACCCCGCGCCCCCGTCCGGCGCGCCGTCGGCCGGCCCGCAGGTCGTGAGCCTCGCCGCCGTCCGTCGGCGGCCGCCCCCCAAGGAATAATCACCATGAACGTACCCCTGCCGCCGGCGCAGGCCCGGCCCGCCGGCTTCCGCTACGCCCCCATGTTCCCGCTGGGCGACAGCTTCACGCCGTGGCGCAAGCTCGACATCGAGGGCGTCCGCACCAGCACCTGCGACGGCCAAACCGTGCTCCGCATCAGGCCGGAGGCGCTGACCGAGCTTGCGGTGCAGGCGTTCCGCGACGTGTCGCACCTGCTGCGCCCGGCGCACCTCCGCCAGTTGCGCGCCATCCTCGACGACCCCGAGGCGTCCCCCAACGACCGCTTCGTGGCGCTCGACCTGCTGAAGAACGCGGGCATCGCGGCGGGCGGCGTGCTGCCGATGTGCCAGGACACCGGCACGGCGCTGGTGTTCGGCAAGAAGGGCCAGCGCGTCTGGGTGGAGGGCGACGAGGAGGAGGCGCTGTCCTACGGCGTGCACCGCACCTACACCGAGACCAGCCTGCGCTACTCGCAGATGGCGCCGCTCAGCATGTTCGAGGAGCGGAACACCGGCAACAACCTGCCCGTGCAGTTCGACATCGCGGCCTCGCCGGGCGAGCACCACGCGGACGAGATGACGCTCATGTTCATCGCCAAGGGCGGCGGGTCGGCGAACAAGAGCTTCCTGTTCCAGGAGACCCGGGCGATCCTCAACCCGGGCAAGCTCTTGGACTACATCGGCACCCGCATCCGCACCCTCGGCACCTCGGCCTGCCCGCCCTACCACCTGTCCATCGTGATCGGCGGCACCTCGGCGGAGCTGTGCCTCAAGACGGTGAAGCTCGCCTCCACCAAGTGGCTCGACGCCTTGCCGACGGAGGGCAGCCTCGCGGGCCATGCGTTCCGCGACCTCGACATGGAGCGGCAGGTGCTGGAGCTGACCCGCACGCTGGGCATCGGGGCGCAGTTCGGCGGCAAGTACTTCTGCCACGACGTGCGGGTGGTCCGCCTGCCGCGGCACGGCGCCAGCCTGCCGGTCGGCATCGGCGTGTCGTGCAGCGCCGACCGGCAGATCCTCGCCAAGATCACCCCGGACGGCGTGTTCCTGGAGCAGTTGGAGACCGACCCGGCGCAGTACTTGCCGGAGGCGACCGACGGCATCCTGGGCGGCGACGTGGTGCCGGTCGATCTCAACCAGCCGATGCAGGCGGTCCGCCGGCAGCTTTCGTCCTACCCCGTCAAGACCCGGCTCGCGCTGACCGGCACCGTCGTGGTGGCGCGCGACATCGCCCATGCCAAGCTCAAGGAGCGGCTGGACCGCGGCGAGGGCCTGCCGGACTACCTCAAGGACCACCCGGTGTACTATGCCGGGCCGGCCAAGACGCCGGACGGGTTCGCCACCGGCAGCTTCGGCCCGACCACAGCGGGGCGGATGGACAGCTACGTCGCCGAGTTCCAGCGCGCCGGCGGCAGCCTGGTGATGCTGGCGAAGGGCAACCGCTCCCGCGCGGTGCGCGACGCCTGCAAGGCCTACGGCGGGTTCTACCTCGGCAGCGTCGGCGGCGCGGCGGCGCGGCTGGCGCAGGACTGCATCCGCAAGGTCGAGGTGCTCGAATACGAGGAGCTGGGCATGGAGGCGGTGTGGCGCATCGAGGTGGAGGACTTCCCGGCCTTCATCGTGATCGACGACAAGGGCCACGACTTCTACGACGGGCTTGAATAGATGCGCTTCACCGTGGACCGCCTCGACCACCTGGTCGTCAACTGCGCCGACGTGGAGCAGACCGCGTCGTGGTACCAGCGCGTGCTCGGCATGGACCGGGAGGAGTTCGGCGAGGACCACCGCACCGCGCTCAAGTTCGGCGGGCAGAAGATCAACCTGCGCCCGCATGACGCCGACACGAAGGCCTGGTTCACCGGCGTCAACAGCCGGCCCGGCGCCGCCGACCTCTGCTTCATCACCGCGGTCGGACCCGACCAGGTGGTGGAGCACCTGCACCGCTGCGGCATCGCCATCGAGGCCGGGCCGGTGTCCAAGGAGGGCGCGCTGGGCATCATGCAGTCGGTGTACTGCCGCGACCCCGACGGCAACCTGATCGAGATCTCCTCCTATCTTGCCCGCTGACCGCACCGGCGCGCGGGTCGGGATCGCCGCGCTGCTGCTGTTCCTGGCCTCCGTGCCGTTCGCCAACTGGCTGATCCAGCACGTCGGCACCGTCTGCGTGCCGTCCGGGCCGTGCCTGGTGCCGGTGGCGCCGGGCGTGATGGCGCCGTCCGGGGTCTTGGCGGTGGGCGCGGCCCTGGTGCTGCGCGACGTGGTGCAGCGTTGCCTTGGGGCCGCCTGGGGCCTGGGCGCCATCGTGCTGGGCGCGGCGCTGTCCACGCTGATCGCGCCGCCGTCCCTCGTGCTGGCGTCCGGGGCTGCGTTCCTGCTGAGCGAGTTCGCGGACTTCGCCGTCTATACCCCGCTGCAGCGCCGCGGGCTGGTGCTGGCGGTGCTGGCAAGCTCGGTGGCCGGGCTGGTGGTCGATAGCCTGGTGTTCCTGTTCCTCGCCTTCGGCAGCCTGGACTTCCTGGCGGGCCAGGTGATCGGCAAGGCGTGGGCGGTGCTGTTCAGCCTGCCGCTGATCCGGCTGCTGCGGCGCGTGGCGCCCACCCCGGCCTGATTGCACCCATCCGCGTTGCGCCTCTCCGAGTTCGACTTCGAGCTGCCCGCCGGCCGCATCGCGCAGCACCCCGCGCGCCCACGGGACGCCGCGCGAATGCTGACGGTCGGCGACGCGCTGCAGGATCGCGCCGTCCGCGACCTGCCGGCCCTGCTGCGCCCCGGCGACGTGCTGGTCGCCAACGACACCCGCGTCATCCCGGCGCAGCTTGCGGCCCGGCGTGGTGCGGCGCGCGTCGGCCTCACCCTCGACCAGCCGCGGCCCGACGGCTCCTGGCACGCCCTGGCCCGCAACGCCCGGCGGCTGCGGCCCGGTGACACGCTGAGCTTCGACCACGCGCCGGACCTCGCGGCCACGCTGCTGTCCCGCGAGGATGACGGGGGCGTCACCGTCCGGTTCAACCAGGAGGACGCCGCCTTCGCCGACGCGCTGCGCCGCGCAGGCGCCCTGGCCCTGCCGCCCTACATCGACCGGCCCGGCGGCCCCACGGCGGCGGACGCAGCCGACTACCAGACCGTGTTCGCCGCGCGTGAGGGCGCGGTCGCGGCGCCCACGGCCGGGCTGCATTTCACCGACGCGCTGCTCGCGGCGCTCGACGCCGCCGGCATCCCGCGCGTGCTGGTGACGCTGCACGTCGGCGCCGGCACCTTCCTGCCGGTCCGCACCGACGACGTGTCCGACCACGCGATGCACGCGGAATGGGGCGAAGTGACCGAAGACGCGGCCCACGCGATCAACGCGGCGCGGCGCGTGGTGGCGGTCGGCACGACGACGCTGCGGGTGCTGGAGACCGCGGCGATGGCCACGGGCCGGGTGCAGCCGTTCCGCGGCGACACGCGGCTGTTCATCACGCCGGGCTTCCGCTTCCGGGCGGTCGATGCGCTGATGACCAACTTCCATCTGCCGCGCTCGACGCTGTTCATGCTGGTCTGCGCCTTCGCCGGGCAGGCGCGGATGCAGGCGGCCTACGCGCACGCGATCAGGCAGAGCTACCGCTTCTACTCCTACGGCGACGCCTGCCTGCTGGAGCGTGCGGCGTGAGCTTCGGCCACCGTGTCCTGGCGACGGACGGCGCGGCGCGGGCCGGCGTGCTGCATACCGCGCACGGCGCCGTCGAGACGCCGGTGTTCATGCCGGTCGGCACCGCCGGCACGGTGAAGGCGATGACGGCGGACCAGGTGCGCGCCACCGGCGCCGGGCTGGTGCTCGGCAACACCTACCACCTCATGCTGCGGCCCGGCGCCGACCGGGTGGTGCGGCTGGGCGGGCTGCACCGCTTCATGGACTGGCCCGGCCCCATCCTGACCGACAGCGGCGGCTTCCAGGTCATGTCGCTGGCGGGCCTGCGCACCATGGACGAGGGCGGCGTCACCTTCCGCTCCCACCTGGACGGCAGCGCCCACCGCCTGACGCCCGAGAGCGCCACGCAGATCCAGCACAAGCTCGACGCCACGATCACCATGGCGCTCGACGAGTGCACCCCCTTCCCCGCGACGCCGGCGCAGGCGGAGGCCAGCATGGCGCTGTCGATGCGCTGGGCCGCGCGCTCCCGCGACGCCTTCGCGGCGCGTCCGGGCTACGGCCAGTTCGGCATCGTGCAGGGCGGCGTGTTCCCGGACCTGCGCGCGGCGTCGGCGGAGGCGCTGACCGGCATCGGCTTCGAGGGCTACGCGGTCGGCGGCCTGGCGGTGGGCGAGGGCCAGGCGACCATGCTTGCGGTGCTGGACAGCACCGTGCCGCGCCTGCCGGCGGACCGTCCGCGCTACCTCATGGGAGTCGGCACGCCGGACGACCTGCTGGCGGCGGTGGCGCGCGGGATCGACATGTTCGACTGCGTGATGCCGACGCGCGCCGGGCGCACGGCGCGGGGCTTCACCTCGCGCGGCGTGCTGAACCTCCGCAACGCCCGCCACGCCGAGGACGCCGGCCCGCTCGACGAAGCGTGCGCCTGCACCGCTTGCACCCGGCACAGCCGCGCCTACCTCCACCATCTGTTCCGGGCGGACGAGATGCTCGGGCCGATGCTGCTGACGCAGCACAACCTGACCTATTACCAGTCCCTGATGCGCGCGATGCGCGCGGCGATCACCGGGCGCCGGCTCGACGCCCACGCCGCCGAGGTCCGCGCCGCCTGGGCTGCGGGGAACACGAGATGACCGACTACACCACCTTGACCCAGCTCGGCGCCGCCGTGGACGCGCCCGCCTCGCCCGGCGCCGCGGTGCTGGAACGGGTGGGCAACCCGCAGCCCGGCATGGCCTACCTCGTCCGCTTCACCTGCCCGGAGTTCACCTCGATCTGCCCGCTGACCGGCCAGCCGGACTTCGCCCACGTCGTGCTGGACTACGTGCCGGACGAGTGGATCGTGGAAAGCAAGTCGCTGAAACTGTTCCTGGCGAGCTTCCGCAACCACGGCGCGTTCCATGAGGCCTGCACGTTGGAGGTGGCCCGCCGGGTGATCGAGGCCACGGCGCCGCGCTGGCTGCGCATCGGCGCGTACTGGTATCCCCGCGGCGGCATCCCCATCGACGTGTTCTGGCAGACCGGGGCGCCGCCGGAGGGCGTTTGGCTGCCTGACCAGGGCGTGGCGCCGTACCGGGGGCGGGGCTGAGCCAGCCTGAACGCGCGGCAACAGCGCCCGGCGCCGACGCGAAGCGGCGCATCCGCGACAAGGCGCTGGCCCTGGGCTTCCATGCCGTGGGCTTCGCCCCGGCCACCCTGGGACCCGAGGCGCGGACCCGGCTCATGGCGTTCCTCGCCGCCGGCCAGCACGGCGACATGGGCTGGCTCGCCGACCGCGCGGAGCAGCGCGCCCCCCCGCAGGCGCGGTGGCCGGGGGCGCGCCGCGTGGTCGCGGGCGGCCTGTCCTATGCGCCCGACGACGACCCCCTCGCGGCGCTGTCCCGGCCCGACCGTGGCAACATCTCGGTTTACGCCCGCAACCGGGACTACCACGACGTCGTGAAGGGGATGCTCAAGCACCTGGCCGCCTTCATCACGAGCCGCTTCGGGCCACAGGTCAAGGTGTTCGTGGACACGGCGCCAGTGATGGAGAAGCCGTTGGCGCAGCGGGCCGGGCTGGGCTGGCAAGGCAAGCACACCAACCTGGTGTCCCGCGCGCACGGCTCCTGGCTGTTCCTGGGCGAGGTGCTGACCACGCTCGACCTGCCGCCGGACCCGGCGCACGCCGACCGCTGCGGCACCTGCGCCCGCTGCATGGCCGCCTGCCCGACCGATGCGTTCCCGGCGCCGTACCGCCTGGATGCGACGCGCTGCATCTCGTACCTCACCATCGAGCACGCCGGGCCGATCCCGCCCGCGCTGCGTCCGTTGATGGGCAACCGCATCTACGGCTGCGACGACTGCCTCGCCGCCTGCCCGTGGAACCGCTTCGCCGTTGCTGCGCACCCCAAGCTGCAGGCGCGCGACGACCTGCGGGCGCCGGCGCTGGCGGAATTGGCGAGCCTGGACGACGCCGGGTTCCGCGCGCGGTTCACTGGCGGCCCGATCAAGCGCATCGGGCGCGACCGCTTCGTGCGGAACGTGCTGACCGCCATCGGCAACTCCGGCGACCCCGACCTGCTGCCCACGGCGCAACGCCTGCGCGCGGACCCGGACCCCGTGGTGGCCGAGGCCGCCGAGTGGGCCGTCACGCGCTTGAAAGGCGTCGCCTGAGCCTGGTCAAGCGCAGCTTCAGCCTGTCGGGCCACCGCACGAGCGTGGCGCTGGAGGCCGAGTTCTGGTCCGTCCTGTCGGACATCGCCGCCCGGCGCGGCGTGTCGCTCTCGGCGCTGGCGGCCATGGTCGATTCGGAGCGCAGCCCGGACCAGCCGCTGGCCTCGGCGCTAAGAATTGTCGCATTGCAACAGCGGCCTTAACCATTTCGCAAAGAGTTGATGTACATTATGGGAGCGTGACGAATAACCGTCGCGGATTTGTAGAGAAACGTCATGGACTCGACCGTGCCCGCCGCCCCGACCGAACGCGTCCCGTTCAGCCCGCTGATGCTCGCCGACCGGCTGCTCAGCCTGGCGCAGGACGCGGACCGCGCCGGCTTCACCGCGATCGCCTCCAACCTGGTGGCCGAGATGTTCGAAGTGCTGGACAGCGGCCTGCCCATTCAACATTGAGACTGCCCAGCACTGATGCTGCCGCGGCTCACGGCCGTTCGGCAAGCCACAGCGTCAGGCCGGCAAGCTCCGGCGTGCGCGTCAGCGCCGCGGCGGGACCGGCGACGCGCAGCCCGAGTTCCGGCCCGGACGGCTCGCCCGGCACATCGGGCCAGATGGCGACGCGCCCGTCTGCCGCCGCGCCGAGCAGGTCGATGCTGCCGGACAGGCGTGCACGGCCGG